>SAAR01000801.1 GCA_009916335.1 Erysipelotrichia bacterium
TCTCTTTTGCAGGATAAGATGAGAGCTAATTTTGTGATACATAAATTGGAAAATGGATTCGTCGCTTTAAATAGTGAAAGTGAAATCGTTTTTGTTGATAAAAAATGGGCTCCTGCTGCTAAATAAGAATGTTCAGATAAACAAAATTTTCATAGGGGTGGGTTTGAAACCATCCCCTATGAAAATAAACAATAAACCTTCTTAATTGATAAACTAATTCTACAACCAACAATGAAGGCGGATTAACCGCTTAAACCTACATAAACTTTACTGTGATTCTTTACGGAAAGTTTAAATACCTCTGACATCATTTTACAGAACACAAAATTTTTGGGTACACCGGGTGAAACCCTGTGTCGACAAAAAAAGTGTAGCCCATTTAACAGGGAATAAAAAAATAATTTCAGTCTTGATATCTTTAAAAATTACTATGAAAGTTTCGCTGATTCGTATATCAAACACTTAAAAGATTTTGTCGTTAATGGTGAACTAAGACCCGATTTAGATCTTGAAACCTTGTCATATACACTGATGGGGATTTCGAATTTCGTTGGTCTACAAGTCATCTTTAAAAAGGATGTTTCAGAGGTTGAACTGGATCGAATTATTGATGAAGCAATGAGTATTTTAGATCGAGGTATCTTCATAAAATAATATGCATATTATGAATATATGTTCATCTATTTTTCTTCTTAATTATTATTTAAATATAAAAAAAAATACCGCCTTTATTGGTCGGTATTATTTTTGTCTTTATTAGCATCTCTACGCGATTTCATTTCATTTTCTAATTCGATGCGTAAACGTTCTTTTTCAGCTTTAATCCAAGCCTCTTTTTCAACTTCATGTTTCTCTAGCATTTTCGCTTCCTGAGTTTCGCGAACCATCTTTAGGAAGTTAATCAATTCGTGTACCAAAATGAATAACAACAAAACGATGATTACCAAGAACACAATGTGTCTATAATTGAGTGTAATATTACCGATATCGAATAACATGAAATGCGATACCACTACCCCAATAAAATTCTCTTCAGTCACGAAACCATCATCTGCTGATGGATTATTATCGCCTTTAGTGATAATCCCATCTGGGGTCGCTTCAATGGCTCTATGGACAATATTCTTATCGGTTCGAAACGCGATAATCGGTGTTTCACCATCTAATACTGATTGATATATCTTATCATATGACTCATATCGGATGATGATAAATTCACCTGTCATGATGGTAGGCTCCATCGAACCAGATCCAACCACTGAATAGGTATGATTAAAGACTTTGAGGTATCTGTTTTCTTGTAGTGATAATGTTCCTAATAACAATAAAAGGACGGATGCTAGAAAGAAAAATACTGTGAATACCGTCATCGATATTTTTATGATTTTTTTCATCTAGTTCCCTCCTTTATTTTTATTCTACTTCAATGTCGGTTTTAGGCGTTTTGGACTCTTTTGGAA
>SAAR01000802.1 GCA_009916335.1 Erysipelotrichia bacterium
GAAAGAAAGTTTTGGCTATCTGATAATAGTTAAGATTATCATTTCCAGCAGGTGTGGCAGATAAACCAATCAAATGCAAACTTTTCTTTTTTTGCAAGTATTTCATAGTCTTGCTTTTTAACATATCTTGAAACTCGTCAATAACGATAATATCATGCAATCCCCAGTTATATTTTTGAGCATTGTCTTTCATATTCAATTTGTTTATCGTAATGACCTCGTACGAACCCACTCCTTGCGTTTCTAGCTCGTCTATCCATTGTTTTGATAACTTAGCAGGACATACGATTAAAGGGCTCACGTAACGTTTTAGAGCCATTGTAGCAGTCCTTGTTTTTCCAAGTTGCGTTTCAAACTTTAAAATGAAATTTTCAAACCTGTTTTTGATGATTTTATCAGCTATTTCAGACTGGATGCGACTTAAATCTTCATAGTCAACCACGTTATCATCAATCATTTTTACTAAGTGGTTTTCCATCATTTACCACCTTTCTTTCTTGCTTTTTCCATTGCTTTATGTATATCTTTTGTGACCTCAACAAATGATGGAAAAGAAACGATTACCATAATCAATACTAGGGATAGAATAAAAAAATCAATAATCATTTATTTACCACCTTTATTGAGTTGACTAGATAATTTCGACAAGGCATTTGATAAGAATTTCAATGATTCGCTTGCCTTTTTTAAACTTACCCCTAAAACATTGTCATCATCTTTAATCATCTGATTACCCCCAACTCTAAAAAGCCATTTACGATAACTTTTACCCAGTCATTTTTGACATCACATTCAGTAATAAAACCGTGATACTCCTTGCATTGTGCCATCACGATGTCTTTTGTCTTTTGTAGACTTTTTTCAGTGATTGGCTTTCTTGCTACTTTTTTGTTTACTTTGAAGTAAATTTTAAAAATCTCATAAATATCGTCAACGTTGCGACATTCCAAAACTAATTCTTTCAATTCCATTTTATACCCTACTTTTTAATTCGTTCATCAAGTACATATTAAAGTTAAAATCTAACCTACTAGCATAGTTCAAAGCGTGTTTTAAAGCGCTTGTCACGTCTTTGTGGTGACTGTCATCATACCTGATTAGTTTATTTATAACACTATCTGGGACGTTTAAACGTGCTTGCGGTTGCACTAATTCAAATTCAATGCCTTTACAGCGAGCTTTTAATTTTTCGTTAAAAGTTTTAATTTTGAACGCATCGCCATTATTGAACATTGCATTATAATTTTCACTAATCACAATATCAACGCCTGGTATTGGATTTGTGATTATATAGTTCGACTTCTCTTTACCGTATGCTACTTCTTTTGTCTTGGTGTCAACCAAAGCCCAACCGACATCCCCACCTTCTCCTGCTGGGTCAAATGCTAAAATTATCATTTTGTATATCTCCTTATCATGTAGCTTTTTTCGCTATCTGGTAGCGTGCTATGACTT
>SAAR01000803.1 GCA_009916335.1 Erysipelotrichia bacterium
GAAGGGTACTATAAAATGAACTCAAAACATTATTGGGGTCCTTTGTACTCTGTTTCATTTGATAATAAGCTAGGCTTTGATGTTTGGGGATATACTGGTCCTCTTACCGGTTGTGCCATTTATATTATGGGCTTTCACAACAAAAAAGGCTATGATAAGACTTTTGGGGCAAGTTCATCTGCTTGGGAATGGGCTACTGTAAATAACGCAGCGTATGATTGGTATTCAAAATGCCAATCAAATAGTGATTATCCGACATGCCCAACTACAAATAATTTAAAAATATGGGTATGGAAAGACGCCAAAGATGGTTCAGCTTCTATGATTAGAAGAGTTTATCACCCTATTGGTGTGAATTCTAATTCAGGATGGTCTAATTTCCTCACAAATATGATTGTAGGCACTAATCTTACACTGTGGAAATCAATTTTTCATTTTGCACTACCTGATATTACGATAGGAACCAAGGGTAAAACATCAGCCGGAATTTATGAACAGGTTAGTCATGAGTTAGCTCATGCAAGTCATTTTCAGAAAGTGGGAAGTGCTTATTGGGCTAAATATATTAGTTATGTTATTACATACGGAGCATATGGAGATGGAACGGGTAACAATGCTGGTATATGTGCAGTTGGTGAAATGTGGGGATATGCAATGGGAAATCTGGCGTGCTATGAGAAGTATGGTTATAATCCTAAAGTCGGCAAGGAATATTGGTTTTATAAAAATCCAACTTTATATAATTTAATTATAAAAAAGGTTCTAACTAGGAAAGAAATTTTTGATTGTATGACTTCTGACGTGAAATCTACTGAAGAATTCAAACAAAAACTGATCTGTAAATACCCTAAAAAAGCAATTGAAATAACTAATGAATTTTAGTCTTATGTATATTAAATCAATTTTGTTGTGTGTGCTAACCTTATTGGTCTTTGTCGGTTGTGATCCGAAAGAGGCTTTAGATCCGACCAATAGATGTTTATGGATCGTAAAGAACAGTACGGGAGAGGATGTTTGGATTAAGTCAGGACTCAGTGTTGATGAGTTTGAAAAATATCTTAAGGTGGGTGAATTAAAAACATTTGATAGAGGAGGTGTTTCTAAAGATGGAGTTGTTGATTTCCAAGATTTCTTCAGCGTATACATTAATGGTGGTAATTCATCATATCAAACTGTTGAAATATACAATGCTGATAAGACAAAATTATTAAAAAAATGGAGAATCTCAGAGTCGACCAATTCTGGACGCCAATTTTTTAATGAATCCTATTGGACTAAAAAAGAATGGAGATCTACAGATCCTTATGAACATTTTACGGACCAAAGTGGATGGTACAATTACTATGAATGGACCTTTGAAATCTCCCCCGAAGATATAGCTCCTTAAAATTATTTAATTGTGTGATTTCTGACGTAAAAACCCATGCTGATTTAAAAGCTAGAATGATACAAAG
>SAAR01000804.1 GCA_009916335.1 Erysipelotrichia bacterium
GACGACCAGAGTCTGTCAGGAACGTGGCACTTCATTTATAACTGATATGCCGCGATCTGCTTTATCAAAAGATGTACTGAGGTTAGTCAGATCCCGGATAGAAGAAATGCCCGCAGGTGACAATAAATGAGTCTTCTTAAACGTATGGAAATATTGAAAAATGATCCTGCGCCCGACAGAAAGGAAAGCGGGATAAAAGAGAACAAAGATATCAGCACCAGACCCGGTATTGCTGACCCGCTTTTTACTATCAAAGAACGGGTCAGAACACTTACGATAGAGGCACTTAATGATGTTGAAGGATCTGACGAGAAGCTTGTCAGGGAGAAAATCGAAGAAATACTGGATCAGGAATCATCCGGTATCACAAGGGTAGAGAAAAGCAGGATCATCGACTTTCTCGCGAAGGCACGCAGTAAAGGAATAAAAACAGTATTTGATATAAGTTCGCCTATATTAAAAGAATTGTTAAAATATAAACCGTTTTTAATAAAGCCAAATGATGAAGAACTATTGTCGATATTTGGAATAGAAATAAATTCGGATAGAGATGTTATTAATGCTTTTAAATCATTAAAAGAAATAGGTGCTCAAAATATAATGTTAACATTAGGGGCAAAAGGAATGTACGTTAATTATTTAAATAAAATATATTATGCCGCCCCAATTGAAGTAAAATTAATTAGTTCTGCTTGCGCTGGAGATTCAAGTTTAGGAGCATTTATATCGAAAATGGAAACAGATGTAATAGAAGCTATAAAATTAGCGACTGCTACTGGTGCAAATGTTGCTGAATCTCATGGTATAGGTGATTTAAAAAATGTAGAACAATACAAAAATAAAGTAAGTATAAGAGAGGTGTCTTATGAGTAAATATATAATAGGTATCACAGGTTGCCCTACTGGTATAGCACACACATTTATGGCAAAAGAAAGTATAGAAAAAGCAGCAAATAGTCTTGGCTATAAAGTAAAAGTTGAAACTAATGGACAGGAAGGAAGAAAAAACGAAATAACGTATGAAGATCTTAAAAATGCTGATGCTCTTATTGTTGCAGCAGATATAGGGGTTGACGTTGAAAGATTTTTAAATTTTGGAGTCCCTGTTTTACAAACAACAACAAAAAATGCTTTAAATGAAAATGCTGCCAAAAAATTAATAAATGATGCTTTGTCATTAAATCCAGAAGGAAGTAAAAGTAATATTCCAGAAGACAAAGTTGAAAAAATTACAATAGGGCAAAAGATATATAAAGATCTAATGAGTGGTGTTTCAAATATGCTTCCATTTGTAGTTGGTGGTGGTATACTCATTGCTCTTTCTTTCTTATGGGGAATATTTTCGGCTGATCCAACAAATGCTCAATATAATGAGTTTGCTGCAATGTTAATGAAAATAGGACAACAAGCTTTTGGAATCATGGTTCCAGTATTTACAGCTTATATAGC
>SAAR01000805.1 GCA_009916335.1 Erysipelotrichia bacterium
TTTTGGTTTCGTTTCATCTTTAAATATCAATCTCTCATTGAAGCAGGAAATTTTGAAAAGCTTAAAGAGATTATCCTACGGGACTTTGATATGTTTAGTGGTAAATTCTTAGAAAAACTCTTTGTCGATCAATTTAAAGAGCAACAACACTTTACTCATATCGGCTCTTATTGGGAGAGAGGCAATCAAAACGAAATAGACATTGTAGCTATTGATGAACTTGAAAAAACAATGATGATTTGTGAAGTGAAACTTGCCAAAAAACGTTTAGATCAGAGTATTCTTGAGGTAAAGGCTAAAAAACTGTTAGTTGATTATCCCAACTATACCATTCAATGGAAACTTTTGAGTTTGGAAGACGTTTAATTAGAATATTCTATCTTTGCCTTCATCCCAACTATACTTAAAGAAAAACTACAGAAGCAAGATTTGTCATAGTTAGGTTATTTTTAATAGCAAGATGTGTTTCTTTTTATTTAAATCATAATGAGTCTTTCTGATTTTTCATCATACCTGTAGTGTATGATTTCACCACTGATTGTCAGACGAAGTGTTAAAATGCGCAGATGTTTTTTAAACTATGCCCATCATTTAGACTTCCAACAAAGCTATACATGCCCAAAAGTATACCTCGCTTAACATGAGGTAAAGACATCACATAGTATGAGTGGTTTGCTAAGAGTAGAAGGAATTGGAGATAAAACTCTCGAGAAAGCTTTTAAATATGTACAATCACAAAAAAATGAAGAACCTAATCTTTTTAGTCAAGGTTGGGAAGAATATTGATCTAAAATTCCTTATCTTTACTTAGTAAGTGGAGAGCTTGACACTAATGTGTCAAGCTCCTAAAAAAATTAATTGTTTTGTTTAGTCTCGATGATTTCTGTTTTACATGTAGTCATATCTACGATATCCAAGCTTGGTCTACCCACAATAAAGCCTATACCTACACCACCCTTGACGCAATATATTTCACCTTTTTTGGCATCTATGGTCACTGAACTTTTAGATTCTGTTTGCCCCCAAAGCTCATTTTCTCCTGCAGGTACATCTATTTGCAAATAACTACCATTCACAAGCTCTCCAGCAATAAAATCAGGGGTAGATGTATTTGTCACGTGAATATTATAATAGACTCCACCACCCACAAATGCACTCGGTCGATAAACATACACTAAAGCTTTGTCAGGTTTAGGTGTTGAAAATTGGCTGAATTGCTGACCCGATGCTCCACAACCACTTAAAAATAAAACGACACTTGCCGAAAAAACCAATCCAAGAATAATAGATTTATTCATATACTAACTCCTTTTTGTAATGTTTAATTTGCATATCAATGTTATCTCTTACGGCCAACAAACAAGCTTTTCTAAGTTCACTACTGCCACCGTTTTGAAACATATTGCGTGTTTTATTAGCAATGCATGAGGCTTCAAACTCTTTTATC
>SAAR01000162.1 GCA_009916335.1 Erysipelotrichia bacterium
TAAGTTGCTTTGTAATACTTTCTTTTCTTCGTACTCTTTAGCCTGATCCATGTATAACAACATATCTTCAATGAATGGCTTTTCTGCTTCTGTTCCTTCCAATAACTTTAATGTTTTGTTGAGGTTTACTGGTTTTATTTTCATAACACTTCTCCTTTATTTGTTTGTGTTATTTAAATAACTATCACAAATAAACTAAATTTCAATTTAATCGGATGATATAAATTAGTTATCAGACAGGCGGGATAGGTAGGCACAAAAAAACATGGGGCTTAAACCCCATGTTCTAATCGTTGTTATATATTATATATTGTAGATTGCGAGTCATAATATATAACTTATCAAATTAAACATCCTATAAGATGGAGAACACCCATGAACACCCAACTTACTTATATTTTATAACGCTTTAATTTGTTATTGTCAAATTATAAGAAAAGCCCTTTCGGGCTTTCTTTATAAACGTTTCTTTATGGCACTTTCTTTTAGATTAGATTCCAGTATTACCATGAGTTTTTCACGCTCTATATAAGCTATCAGCTCATTAGCTAACTGAGTGTTGATATTTCTACAACCTTCAAGATTGAAGTTGCCATAAATTATCCTGTTTTTGATTTGAGGCATTTCATTCATGAAGATACTAATCATTGCCTCTTGCCCTTCTATTTTTAAAATATGGTCTAATAAAATGAGGGCTTCACCATTTGAAAGTTTATTTGCTCTTTCTCTCATTTCTTCAATCATGGTTTTCTTTTTCATATTTTTCTCCTTGTTGTTATGTTCGTAATAATTATTATCCTGTAAAATTTGCTTTTTCAAATTTTTTTTATCAAGCTGCTTGTTTTATTGCTTCATCGATACATGAATAAAAACTTTCAACAGCGTCTATTAAGCTTGGGAACTTAACCAGTTCATTACCTACAGAAGCTATAAACATAACTTCACCTTCTAATCCTTGTTTATAGTCAACAGGTATAATGCTTACTTCATAAATACCTCCACAAAATACTACTGATGGATAACCGTTATCCGTTGTATAAAGGATCTCGCAGTTTTCTTCTTCATATCTTTCATTCATGAAGTTTTTCAAAATTATGAGGGTTTGAAGTTGGTCAATGTAGCTTTCAGTTTGTATATATTTTTTCATGGTCTTTCTCCTTTTTTGTTTGATGGATATTCAGTATTTCCTTTTCCGATTAAAAGCAAATTAAAAGTACGATTATTTTTAAAAAGATAGATGAAGGGAATACTTCAACCAATAAAAAAGCCCCCATAACGGAGGCTTCTTATCTTTAACTGTTTTTATTAATCTTTTTCAAATACTGCGCCCTGATAAACCACACCCTGTTTTACCTTTTCGATTTTAAATGTCCATGATCCTAAATCCTTGTTCTGCGTTCTGGCAATGTATACAGGCTTTTTGCTTTCATCCCATTCTTTAACGTTGAAAACACCATCACGAAACTTGATAACATCCTTCTGAACATCGAGCTTTACGCCATACTGCTTGTTCACGTAGCTACCATAAATTCCATCATCACCACACCCGGTAAGGAAGGAGGCCAGCCCGATCACGCATACCGCCAGAAGCTTTTTCATTCTAAAACCCTCTTATGTTTTAAAGGTGGTCAGAAATGCACCATAACGGCGTGACCGTATCAATTAAAACTAGATTTATCAATTAGTTAATTACTTTTCTGTGTGATTTTAGAACAAGCCCCGACCGGGGCTATGTCAGGCTGCGTCAGTAAAGACCATCACTGAGCTGGAAGAGGTAAACCCGGAGCAAAATGAAGCTATATCACTCACGCCGGAAGCGGCTGTTATCTTCGGGCTATAGGAAGTGTTGGTTATAGTGCGGTAAATCGCTCTGCTGGCGCTTACAAGCTCTATACACGCATCAGGTGGTACGTTGTAGTAGGAAACATCATAGAAGTCATTTGAACCGCTATGAGCGGTTATAGTGAGCTTTCCCCCGTAGGCGTTTACGAACGAGCCTGTTTTATCGAGCATAGAGGACGGTAAAGCCTTTGAGCTGGTAAGCATAGTATTAGCCTCAGCTATCGTTGGCCTTGTCGTCAGAATGGCATTCATCGCTTTACTGATACTCGCCAGATCATGCGTAGCCCGGTTAACCCTGTTATGCGCCTGAACCTTACCATAGACATAGAACGTAGCCGCTACTACGCCAGTAGACGGCAAGAACTAACAACAGCTCTATGAGACTAAACCCTTTGTTAAATCCTTTTCTCATTAAAACCTCCCCTTTTATGCTGCTCTAACTTTTATCTTGGTTATGATGGTTTTTATTTTATTATAAATGCCTTTTCCAATATAAAAGAATCCAAAACCTACAACAGAAAAATACATTGCTTTTATATAATTTATTAATACTAATGACATAAACATATGGAATTCAGGAACAGTTTTAGAACTAATTGCCAAAACAAATAATATTCCTAACCCTACCCACAACAGTTTTTTATAAAATGATTTTAGCTTTGCGTTTTTTCTAATGTTATAAACTGAATAGGCCATAAAAATAACAAGTATCAAAAATAATGTAATACCAATAGTAATTGCTAATGTGTTCATAATGATTCTCCTTAGTTTGTTTTAATGTATATATTTATATCTTTGTTGTTGTCTTGCATGAAAACCTTGTTTTCTTTATATAACTTTTCAATCGCATATAAAGTAAGAGCCGGAAGTAATCTATATAGTGAGTTTTTACTGCTGTTATTTAAAACAACATCAATAGTATCTTTATCTATAACTACATTTCTTTTATTCAGATTTTCATTTGTATAATCTTTACTAATGAGATTAATAGTGGAGTTTTTAAAATCTCTTTCCTTGAAAGAATATTCACCATCTTTAAATTCAATATCTAATGTTTTATTTCTTTTAATTAAATCTTCTACTATCCACTTGCTCAAACAAGACATAGCTAAAGATCTATTTTTAAAACTCATACTCATTTTATTCATCTGTTCTTCTGTAAAGCCAACGTTTACTAACTTTGTATTATCTCTTGATAATCGCCTTCTGCTTTTAAATACATTCATTCATATCTCCTTTGTTTTAATTTATTTTTTAAAATTATATAGGTTTAATATTTACATTTATTAAAGTTGTGTTATTTATTTATCTATATAATAACTATTATTTATTATATATTTTAAATAAAGTCAATTATTAAAAGAAAAGTTTTTTAAACAAAGGAGAGTTTTATGAATGAAAAAATCAAAAAGAGGAAAAAGATATTTAATAATATTATTATCGTTCTTCTGTTAAATATGTTGTTTGTTAACTTAGCATATGCTACCGAATTTGGTAATCCAATGGCTGATAGTTATGCTACAAAGTACGGCTTGCCATTATTTGATGCTGATACATCGCCATTTTCAACTGTGTTATACGTTTTTAACATGGCAACAATATTTATAGCGGGTTTAATATTTGGGTATAATGCCATTATAGGGACAGTTTCTACAGCTCATGATGGTCAAATGTTAGGTAAAAAATGGTCATCAATGATGATGCCAATTAGACTTGTATTAGCTATAGGTTTTATGATGCCTATTGCTGGAGATGGTGGCGGCTTTAGCGTAATCCAAAAGGTAATATATGAAGCTGGTCGTCAGGGATCAGGTGTTGCTGATGCTATATGGGCGGCTTACGTTCCTACGGCATTAAACGGGAATTCATATATTCCGCCTGAAACATCTGAAAAAATAAAAGAACTATTGAAAAATACAGTTCAAAGTTCAGTTTGTGTAGCTCAAGCTAATAAAACAATAAATAAGTCAATTACTGGCATGACAGCAAAACTATTCCCTGATTATAAGCAAATGAATGATTCAACACGATTTGGCTACAAGTCTTTTACAAAAGCAGAAAGTGATGGGCGTAGAATAGTTGGTTATAATTGGGGAAGAATAACAGCACCAAATAATGTATTCCCTCCATTTACTTCTGATGCGTGTGGAACAACTCAATTAGTATTTGATACCCCTAACTTTGATCCAGATACAAACTCAACAATTTTAGTGGACTTAAAGAAAATAGCAGCGGAAATGCAAAACATTCAGATAAAACAGATGGATAATTTAGTTAAAGAAGCTGATGTTATCGGAAAAAGGATAGTGAATGAAAATAACTATAGTAAAGATGATGCTTTAGCTGATATGAAAAGACTTTCAGAAAAATATTCAACAGCTTTAAAAGAAGCTGCTAAAGAGCAATTTGCTAAAGTATCATTAACTAAAGGGGTGATTATGGCTCAAAAAGACGGATGGATGGGAGCTGGATCATGGGCTTTAAGAATCAATGACACTGTGAGTTCTGCTAATAGCATAGTAAATAACATTCCTACGTCTCAGTTCGGAAGTATTGACAGGAATAACTTATTTATTAGGAATTTTGATGAAAGTATATTTGTAAAGGCTGGAGCGGCGGCTGCAATATTTGATAGTGCTTTAAAACAAGATCCTGATTCTCCAAAGTCAAGAACGGGTTCGAATGACGCTTATTCTATGCAGCTAATGAACATGTTTGTATCTAATGATAAGGATTTGAATAATGTTAAAGTTGATTACTTTTCCGCTAATCCAATGGTTGTTTTTAGCTCTATGGGTAGTCGTTTCTTAGATATTGCCAATGGTGCAGCAATAACAGCCACAACAGCTTCTATAGTGTCAGCAATACCGTTCTTCGGTAATGTGTTAACTACTGTAGCAGCAGCATTTGGTACAGCATTCAGTATGATGTTTTGGGCGGTTGTTGTGCCGGGACTATACCTTAGCTACTACGTTCAGATGATACCGTTTTTCATGTTTACTACAGCGGTTGTAATGTGGTTCGTTCTTATGGCAGAAGCTTTGTTTGCTTCCCAGCTTTGGGTAATGATGTTCTTAACAGCAACTGGTGATGATTTTGTTGGTGAGCAAAGACCGGGACTTAGCTTATTATTCTCATTATATATGAGGCCAGCATTATATGTTTTAGGCTTAATAATAGCAATAACAATATCTTATCCAATATTTGGTTTTATCAATAGAGAATATGTAAATCTTTTAGCTAATACTCCTAATGGTGATCATTATTTATGGGCGCAGATAGGTTATGGATTTGGGTATATAATGATTGTTCATACTATTATGATGAAGATATGGCAACTTCCGCTTGAGCTTCCTGAAAACATTGAAAACTGGATGAACATTAGAGGTTCAGGATCTGTAGCAAGTCTTAAAGGTGCTGCTCAAGAAACCATGAGCGGAACAAATGCTATTTCTAAAGGTGCTTTACCTGCTGCTGCCGGAACATTGACGGCGGGTAATAAGATATTAGAAGACGTTAGAGCAGGAACTAAACAAAAACAAATAGCTGAATTACAAGCAAGGGCAAGAGCTAACGCTAATACAAGTTCCGCTGGAAACGGTGATGATGAATCGAGTAATCAAACGACTTCACCAAAACCAACTGATGGCGGTCAAGATATTACAAGTTTTAACTCCGAAAAATAAATACACGTTAACTATAAAAGGGGCTTTGCCCCTTTTTTTAATTTATTTCATTTATATGGTTGACATGTTATTAGAAATTAAATATATAAAAACCATGAGTTATTATATATTATTAAGCAAAGGAGAATTATATGAGCAAGATATTAAAAAAAGGAGTCGATAAGGTTATTGATTCTAAAACTGTTAACTTTTTAATGCCTGTAAAAAAATCGAAAGACAGAATAGAAGATGTTTTAAAATTTAAAACAACAAGAACTCTTCTTAAAATGAGTAAGCCTAAAAAAGCTAACTACGTACCTTTTGAAACATTATGTGAGAAGAATGATATTGATGAAAAAGAATTGGCAAAACGTTATAGGATAACATCAACATTTGCTTTGATAAGTTTGATTGGAATCTTTGGTTGGTTGGGGTATGCCATTTTATCCCTAATTCAAGGTGATTTATTTGCAACTATCAGATGTTCGGCAACATTAATCGCATGCATAGGTATATACTTTTATAATGTAGTAGATGCTTATTGTTATAGAACGAGACAGACGTATTCTAAACTATCTTTTCTGAATTCTTTAGAACACATTATACCAAATCCTTTTCACGACTTCGCACAAGTTAGCGTTGTAGAAAAAGATGGAAAAGTAGTAAAAAAGTTAAACGCTTTTTTACTATCGAAAAATGATTAAAATATTTTTAAAATAAATTTGCTAGCCATAAAGATTGTACGCTATTATTATCACAACAAACACGAGAGAGGTATTTAACATGTTAGATTTATTCACTGTATTCACAAACAACACTGTAGCTGCTATTGTTCTTTTCATCGTAAGCATTATCAGTATGGTTATGATTAAAAAAATGGAAGAATTAACTTCTACTACTTTCGGTGTAGCTGGTTCAGTTGCTCATGTATCTCTTTTGATGGTAAGCACTGTTAGCATGTCTACTCTTTGCTTTTCTGTTTACGCTATTGGTTCTTCACTTATAGCTTAAAACAAAACCTCTCTCAAAAACTAAGGGGCTTGCGCCCCTTTTTTATTTCATTCTGGTTGGTATTCTTGCGGTATAAACTGGAGCCTGAACAGGAACAGGTGATTGTTCATGATCATGTCCGGGGTTTTCAATACTTTTATCAATATCCACTTTTCTATCTTCTTTTAATCCACCGTAAGGCATTATCCTATCAAGCTTACGATTTTCATGTGTTTCTCTAAAAATCTTAGCTTGCTCTTCTGATGTGGGCTTTACCACTAAACCCGCCTTAGTAGCTTCTTCATAAGCCTGCTCTAAGAAAAGCTGATTACCTTCAAACGTGATACTGTTCCATCCTTTAGCTACAGCCATCATAGTTAAACGTTGTGCTGCTGCTGCTCTGTCTTCTGACACGATTGAAAGACCTTGAGCCGTTTCAGTCATATAAGATGTATCATGGAAGGTTATTTTTCTTGATGTGTTTTTATCTTTAATCTCTTTTATGCTTTTTCCAAACATTTTATAAATTTCATGTTCTGGCACAAAACTAACAGAAGCATGAGAAGAAGCTGAAAACCTTTCTTTTTCCTTTTTCTTCATTCTTTCAAAGAAATCATTCCCGGCATAGCGATTACTAAAGTTATCCAGTTCGTCAGTATCCACTTTTGGTTTAGCTTTCTGTTTTGCCTCTTCTGCTTTACGCATGGTGAACGTATCAAGTCCTGAAAGATCCAGTGGCTTAGGTTCTGGCTTGAATTGGGATATGTCCATACCTTCCGGTTCTACTGGAGCTGCAGGAGCCTGCTTATCACTTACGGCCTTAGCCAACTTTGCTATGTCGTCGTTCGTCATAAGAGAGGGAGCTACAGGAGCTGGAGCCGGGGCAACGTCTTCTTGTATATCAAACTCATTAAAGACGGCTGGAGCCTCTTCTGTGAGCTGTTTAAAGGGGTTGTCTATCTCGATGCCAGCTTGCTTATGTAGGCGCTGATGTAATGCCAGTTCTTCGCTCTTTTCTTCATGTAGCCCGGAGAGATAAGCATGGTCTTCTTGTAGCCTTACCATAACAGGATCTAACTCTTTAACACCGGCTTTCCTCTTCTGTTCTATCTCTGACATTAGAGATGTGGCCATGTCGTCAAC
>SAAR01000806.1 GCA_009916335.1 Erysipelotrichia bacterium
ATATAAAGTAGAATTAAACGCCTCATTACAAATAAAAAAGCATTAAATAAGGAATGCATAAGCAAAATATATAATAACCTATTGCATTAGATAATAATGGAGACCTTTTAAAAAACAAAAAAGAAGATATACACACGCATATTAATAAAATATTTTATTATGTTTGCAAAAGGAAGATAAAATAAGACTATATGAACCAACAGTTATTAAAGGAAATAGAAAAAGGAAGCAAAAATGCTTTATTGAAGAAAAAGATTATTACTCATTATATATATAATGGTAGCTCAACTCTGACAGATTTATCTAGAGAGATGGATCTAAGTGTCCCTACAATAACCAAACTTATAAGTGAAATGTGTGAAGACGGCTACATAAACGATTACGGAAAGCTAGAGACCAGTGGAGGCCGTCACCCCAGTTTATACGGATTAAATCCGGAATCGGGTTATTTCGTAGGTGTAGACATCAAACATTTTGCAATTAATATCGGGTTGATAAACTTTAAAGGAGATATGGTAGAGCTAAAAATGGATATTCCTTATTTATTTGAAAATAGCAAAGAAGGTTTAGATAAATTATGCCAGCTTATTTCCAATTTCATATTGAATGCAGAAGTAGATGCAGAGAAGATATTAAATATAAATGTCAACGTGTCCGGACGTGTTAATCCCGAATCAGGTTTCAGCTTTAGTCAGTTTAATTTTGAAGAACGCCCTCTCGCTGATATACTCAGCGAAAAAATCGGGTACCCAGTCACTATAGACAATGATACACGTGCCATGACCTACGGAGAATATATGCAAGGAAGCGTAAAAGGAGAAAAAGATATTATTTTCGTTAATGTAAGTTGGGGATTAGGGATCGGAATCATTATTGACGGAAAAATATATAAAGGAAAATCCGGTTTTTCAGGAGAATTTGGACATGTTAGCACTTTTGAGAATGAAATAATATGTCACTGCGGGAAAAAAGGATGTTTAGAAACAGAAGCATCAGGATCTGCTCTGCATCGTATTTTACTGGAACGTATAAAAAAAGGTGAGAACTCTATTTTATCAAAACGTATTAACAGTGAAACTCCTATTACATTAGACGAGATTATCGCAGCCGTGAACAAAGAAGATGTGCTATGTATAGAAATAGTAGAAGAGATTGGGCAGAAGCTAGGCAAACAAATAGCCGGCCTTATCAATATTTTCAATCCCGAGCTTGTCATCATAGGTGGAACTCTCTCACTAACAGGAGATTACATGACCCAACCTATCAGAACAGCAATTCGTAAATACTCACTAAACCTAGTTAATAAAGATTCAGTTATCACTACTTCAAAACTAAAAGACAAAGCCGGAATCATTGGTGCATGCATGCTAGCTCGTAGCCGTATGTTTGAAAGTGTATAAAAGTCGCAGAACTATTTAGTTAAAATTTCGAATTTAAACTGCAA
>SAAR01000163.1 GCA_009916335.1 Erysipelotrichia bacterium
TATCGATTTTTCCAGAGGGCCAAATTTCCCCTACTGGACAATTTATGCACCCATCATTTTCAATTGCGAAACTCATTAAAAAAGCGAAAGTGGATGTCCTTCTAACCGGTTCTGAACCGGAATTGAAACGTGTCAGTGATGTACAGGTTCAGATACGGCAAGAAGGAATATTTTTGCCAATGAATCCAAAATCGGTAATTGATATTTGTATGGATAAATCGAAAACCATGGATTTTCTGCAGTCCAACGGTTTTTCATTTCCAGAATCAAAACGTACTGCATCCTGCGCCAGATTAAAATCATTATGAGTTGTTTCTTTTTCATTCACTTTCGTTGTGAGCGTTTCAAAAACAACCAACTCTTTTGCATCTAAACCATCGCCATTGAAAGTGAAATTCACTTCGATAAATCCGTTTTCTTTTTCTGGAGTAAAACTTACTTCACTTTTTACTTCTTCTCCATCAATAAGTAAAGGTTTCCCTGTTTTCTTATCCATAATTACACCAGTTAAAGTGTATGTTTGTCCTACCTCTAATGCTTGATAGCTAACCTTATCCATCAAATTGATTTCACCATAGGCATCAAAGTATTTATCTAATGTTTTTGCATTAAATGCAGTGGTAGAAATGTGGATTTCTTTATTTGCGACTTTGATCATCTGTATTTTTTTATCTGTATTCACACTAAATTGAATTGGTTCACTTTTCTTAAAACCGACAGGTGCTTCTATTTCACTTAATGTATAACTTAATCCTTCGACTAGATTAGCAATGTAATGCGTTGTGCCATCATTTACCCAGCGATCGACAATCTGTTTTGTCTGATTGTTAGTAACCACAAATTTTGCACCTGCTAAAGCTTTTTTTGTATCGGCATGTACTTTATCAACACCGACTTGTGTATCAAGCATGGTGTATGTTTGTTTTTTTGTTGTATTTTTTACAGTAAAGGACACATCTTTCGCTAATACATAGCCATCAGGGGCAGATACTTCATGAATGGTATACGTTTTTCCTATATGTAACCCTTTTATGATATGTTCATTAGTATCACTAATCCATTCCTCTACCACACTACCTTTTTCATCTAGTAGCTGCATTGTTGCATTTGCCAATGCTTTGTTATGAATGTCGCTTTTCACAATCGCAGTCGTTGTTTGCTTGTTTTGAATATCGACTGTTTGTGTGTACACTTTTTGTGTTAAATTGTCTTGTGTGAAATTAAAGATATACTCTTTTGTATCTAAAACATAGCCATCTATGGTAGACACTTCGACTAGTTTATAGCTTGCTTTTCCTGTACTCATTGGTAAGCCACTAATCTTTAATACATCACTTTCATTTACTGTATACAAACCATTCTCAGCAATATCCATATTGATTGGATCACCAACATGGTAAAGAACCTTGCCACTTGCAGGATCAACAATTTCACTATTGACCATTAATTTAAAAGTAGCACCACCTAATGCATTATCCTTTTCATTTTCAAATGTTTTTTGAACGATGATTTCAGCCGTTGGTTTTTTATTTTTTACTTTTACAATCACCACAGGATCATTATCTTGATCAACATCAAAATCATGTCTATTGGTGATTTCAAATTCAATTGGTTGCTCAATGGTTAAAAAGCCATCAGGTGTCTTAATTTCATCAATCGTATACTTACCAGCTTCTAACATTAAAGGTGTTTGAATGTAGCCTTTGTCATCGGTAGTAAACTCACTAATATATTTATCGCCTACTTTTTGTTTTACAATATGACCTTGTGCATCTTTAATTTGGAAGGTTGCTTGATTGAATACCACATTGTTTCCTTGTTCATCTTGTTTATACATCTTTACATAGGATTTAAAAGGGGCATTATTAACAGCGATAAAATAAGTATGTTCATTTTCATTGATACTAATCGTAAAGTCAGGTGCTGTGATTTTTCCATCAGGTGTCTTTGTTTCTTTAAACAAATATTTTCCATAAGGTAAATCAGCAGTGGTTGCCATTCCTAATGCATTGGTTGTAATCACACTGTATGTTTTTGCTTGCTCCCAACCAACTCTTTCTACTTCACTTAATAGCTTTCCAGTAAACTGGGCATCTTTTAAAGGTAATAACACACCTGAAGTGCCATCACTGCTTGTTTTAAATAATTGCACTTTTCCTTTAATGACTTTATCTTTTGCGATTGTGTTTGTATTGATTGTGGCACTGGCTGATTGATAGCGAGCATCGACATCGTATTCTGTTGTATTGATAATATAGCCAAGAGGAGGTGTAATTTCTTTCCAGTAGTATTGACCACAGTATTGATCATACACGCTTGCTTGTCCCTCTTTTAATGTTACTCTTGCAATTTCACTATTCTTTGTATGAATCACATGGTTGTCAGCTGGATCCACAATGTTTTCTCTTGCATATAAACCATACACTGCACCATCTAAGACATTGCTATCTCCTTGTGAGGTAGTTCCTGTTTCCTCATCTTCTTTATGAATACTTAGATTTACTTTGGTACGAACATCATTAATTTCACTATTCACAGTAATCCCATTTTCACTAATCGTAAAATAATGTTTTTCAGCATTTATATCATATCCATTTGGTGTACTTGTTTCTAAATAATAGTATTTTCCATAACGTAAAGTATAGGCTTGTGTTTTTCCATTCACTGTTTGCAATTCTTTCACAAAAGTACCATCTTCTTTATAAATCTGAATGGCTGCAGGGGAAGAGATAATCACTTTTCCACTTTCTTTATCTTTTTTAGTAATCTCAATCTTTCCTGTTTTCCATTTATTTTGAGCGGTTACACGAATAGTATCATTAGGTACAATCGTAACACTTCTAATCGTACTATCTAGTATTAAATGATCAGGCACACTGACTTCTTGATAATAGATGGTCTGTGGTAATAATTGATCGATTTGTACACTGCCATCTGTTCCTGTTGTATAGGTACCAATTGGCTTGCTCATATCCGCATTATAGCTTAGTGTAAATGAGGTATTTGGCACAGCTGTTCCATCTTCATCTACTTTGCCAATATTTAATGCACCATATTTTTCAACGTTAATTGTCAAATGAAAGGAATAAGGGTTGTTTTGCATCGGTGTTAAAACATCTTGTCCGTTGTTTTTACGATGAACAAAGGATTGTCCTACCATGGAAGCAGGAATTTTATCCCAATGGAAAGTGTTAGTTTCCTCTGCCTTTTGATTTGCGAAAATAGTTAATTGGTTATCTTTTTGTGAAAAAGTAATTCCATTGTTTTCTCTTTTTGCTCCATGGTAATCACTTAATACGTTGTTTGTATCCGTTAAAGTGATGCTTTCTCCAACACGCATGGTAATACGTTCTCCATGAAAACTAGGAACAGTTTTGATTTTACTAATCGCTGCATTGATTTCAGCTTTTCTAGTTTCATAGTTAGGAACGCTGTGTGCAGTAGGGATATAACCAAAATACTCCCAAACCATTAATTGTCCAACGGCATAGTCCCAATTGCTTTGTTTTGTATTCACAAAGGCATAATACCAGATGTTAGATAGTTGCTCATTATCATAAGCACTGACATTATAACCTGTCCAATCACCAACTAGTTTCCATGGTTCAATACAAACACCGATTCCTGTATTGGTTGTTATTTTATCAATGGATTGTTTTTGAAACCAAGTTGTATAAGCAGGGTTAGAGGGATTAATCGCTGTTCCTGTGTGCGTATAACCAGTAGGGGTAATACCTGTAATATCTGCTTTCAGATCAAGTAAATTCGCACTAAATGAGGTAAAAATGGTCAGTAATGCCATAAAGGTTATTAAATATTTTTTTAATCGCATAATTTTTCTCTCCTTTTTATATGTGGATAAGGGGATTGTTTACTAGGTATCACTTGGCTATTAAATAGCAATTTCTTACAATGGGATTGAAAAGAACTTTTATTATTGTGATTATTCTAGTTTATTTGCATACCCCTTCACTCTTATATATGCCAAAATTTTAAAAAACTAAAAAAAAGTTAAAAAAATGTAGAAATTAGTATGTACTAATAAACATAAAGGAACTATTTATTTGAAAAATTTATTTTATTTTTTATATTTTTGAAAAATTGATGATTTTTTTGTACGTTGAAGTTATAATATAAGGGTTATTGATAAGGAGATACTTATGAGTGTAAAAGCAAAGAAACGATTAATTGTTGTTTTAGCAACATTATTAATTTTAATTGGTGGTGGATTTTTAGGAGTCAATTTATATGTTGATTCTATTTTAAATAAGATGGATAAAAAGGATTCTTTCAAAGGGAAAGATGTAAATGCCCATGAATTAGATGGGAATGTGGAGAATATCGCACTATTTGGTGTAGACGTTGAAGGTAGCGATGGCTCTAGAACGGATGTGATTAAAATCATTTCTCTTGATTTTGATAATGATGTGATTAAGATTACTTCTGTACAAAGAGATAATTTAGTTTGGTTGCCAATGAAAGAAAGATATGAGAAATTAAATCATGCATATGCATATGATGGGGCACAAGGAACATTGAGTGCTTTGAACTATAATTTTGATTTAGACATTACGAAATATGTTAAATTTGAATTTGGTTCTGTAGAACATATTGTCGATATTTTAGGTGGTGTGGATATTACATTAACAGCGGCAGAAGCTGGTTCTATTGGCGTTGGTGGTGCAGGGACTTATCACTTAAATGGAGAAGAAGCACTTGCTTATTCTCGTATTCGTAATTTAGATAGTGATTATGGAAGAATGCAAAGACAAAACAATGTAATCAACGCTGTATTAGCAGGTGTAAGTGGAAAATCACCATTGGATTTATTAGATATTGTTAATAAAGTAATGCCATATATTGAAACAAATGTATCAAATGGTAGTATTAAAAATTATGCAACTAGCTTAATTAGTTTTGATTTAGGAGGAACTCAACAGTATCAGTTCCCATCAGATGGTTATAACTCGATTTTAACTTCATTGTATTTATATGGTTATGGTCCACATTATGTATTAAAAGATTTTGCAGGGGAAGTAAAAACACTCCATGAAAATATTTATGGTGGAACATATAAAGTCAGTGATAATGTTAAAAAGGTTGATCAAGAATCAAAAGCAATGGCTGGATATTAAAAGGATGGGTGCCTAATTTGTTTTAGGTACTCATTATTTGCGTACTTGTGATAGAATATAGGTAGTGTAAGAAAGAGGAATATAATATGAATGATCATTTATTAAGAAAATATGCAAAACTTGGCGTAGTTATGGGAGTTAATTTACAAAAAGGACAAACACTTGTTGTCAATACGTCAGTAGAAGGAAAAGAATTGGCAAGAATGGTTGTCGAAGAAGCTTACAAACTAGGTGCTAAAGAAGTCATTGTTAATTGGAATGATGATTTTATTAATCGCATGCATTGTGAGTATCAAAGTATTGATACATTAACTACTATTCCTGATTGGATGGTAGAACAGAAAGTAAATCCTTTAAAAGAAGGGGCAGCGATTCTACATTTAATTAGTGATGTACCAGGAATTTTAGCAGGAATAGAAGCTGATAAAATTGCACAAGTATCCATTGCTCGTCAAAGAAAGTATAAAGAAGCAAATGAAATGACGATGGCTAATAAGACAAGATGGTCAATTTTAGGGGTACCTAATGCATCATGGGCGAAAAAAGTATTTCCTGATTTAGAAAAAGAAGCAGCGATTGAAAAATTATGGGAAATGATTTTATTAACAACACATGTAAAGGAAGATAATGATCCAATTGAAGAGTGGAAAGCACACAATTTAGCTTTACGTAAACGCATGGATATTTTGAATAGTTTTAACTTTAAATCATTGCATTTTGCAAATGAGGAAGGAACAGATTTAACAATTGAATTAGTGAAACATCATATTTGGTGTGGGGGTAGTGAATGTGCACAAGATGGTGTCGAATTTAATGCTAATATGCCAACAGAAGAAATTTTCACTATGCCTTATAAGTATGGAGTAAATGGAAAAGTAGTCAGTACAAAACCTCTAAATTATAATGGAACATTGGTTTCTCGTTTTGAACTAGTGTTTGAAGAAGGGGAAGTGATTGCTTATAAAGCAGATGACAATATTGATGCATTAACATCTTTAATTAATTTTGATGAAGGAAGTAGATATATTGGAGAGGTAGCGTTGGTTCCATTCCACTCGCCAATTTCACAAAGTAATGTATTATTTTATAATACGCTTTATGATGAAAATGCAAGTTGCCATTTGGCATTAGGTAGAGCCTATCCAATTAATGTAAAGGGTGGTTGTGAAATGAGTCAAGAACAATTAGATGAAGTTGGTTCTAATAACTCAATGACCCATGTTGACTTTATGTTTGGTAGCAGTAGTATGAAGATTACTGGAGAAACATTAAATGGCGATATTGTGCCAGTGTTTGAAAATGGAGATTTTGTTTTCTAAAATAAACAATGAATATATATGTAATGAAAGGAGGCAGTGTTCGTGATGAAAAAAGTAATGTTTATTTCAAGTACAGGTGGACATTTAAATGAACTATTACAATTAAAGCCTCTTTTTCATCAATATGATTATCATATTGTAAGTGAGAAAACAAAATCAAACTTATCTTTAAAAAATATATATCAAGATAAGCTTTCTTTTCTTGCTTATGGGACAAAACATAATATGTGGAAATATTGGTATATCTTTCCTTTTAATTGTCTGCGTAGCTTGTATTTGTTTTTAAAGATACGCCCTGATGTAGTGATATCAACAGGTTCTCATACTGCTGTTCCAATGTGTTATATTGCACATTTCTTTAAGAAAAAGGTTATTTATATTGAAACCTTTGCGAATATATATACAAAGACGGTGGCAGGTAGATTAGTGTATCCAATCGCTGATTATTTTGTGGTACAGTGGGAGAGTATGTTGGAATTATATCCTGACGCAATTTATGGAGGGTGGATATTTTAATGATATTTGTAACTTTAGGAACGCAAGATAAAACGTTTGAGCGTCTATTAAAAAAACTTGATGAAATGATTGAAAAAGGGATTTTAAAAGATGAGATTATCGTACAGGCAGGAAGTACCAAATACCAAAGTAAGCATATGCAGATTTTTGATTTTATTGATATGGATACTTTTAACCATTATATTGAGGACTGTGATTTTATGATTACCCATGCAGGTGTTGGAACGATAATTAATGGCATCAATCATGGCAAAAAGGTATTAGCAGTCGCAAGAAGAGAAAAATATGGCGAGCATGAAAATGATCACCAAGTAGAGATAACGACAAAATTTAATGATCTTGGGTATATTGTTGGTTGTACAGAGGTAGATGAAATAGAAGAAAAATTCCCCTTGCTAGATGGTTTGAAAGTGAAACCATATGCGTCAAATAATCAAAATTTTTGTCGATTAATCGAAAAATTAATTAAATAGTTAAGCCAGATGTTTCTGGCTTTTGTGTTTTATGGTACAATAAATAGGTTGAAGTAGGTGAATAAATTGGTAAATAGTAATCAGAGAATTGGCTTTGTCATTTTGCATTATGAAGTGATGAACGAAACCGTTGCATGTATTGAATCGATTATTCGTTACATTGATACAAAC
>SAAR01000807.1 GCA_009916335.1 Erysipelotrichia bacterium
CCAAATGTTCTTCCTTCCTGTGTATCTGGTATTTCTACTTTCACAGGAGTTACCCCTATTTTTTGTTTTGTGACAACGTTAATGATTATTGCCCCAGGAGGATTCGTATCTATAGTGTAGGAAAAGGCCCATGTAATCCCAGTTGTAAAAAATAAAGTGAATAGAGCGAAACAAGAATTTTTAATCCCACTGGCTATAAATAACATTAACATACTCCTCATATTTTTTAGTTGAAGTAAGCTTAAACCGCATCGCCACTTCTACAGGAACGGCCATTTTTTTGTTCTCACTAGATAAACCATTGAACTTTTTGCTTACAAAAACCATTTTAATATCATCTGTATAGCACAATCCTAATAATGCGATATTCGGGACCATAAATGTACTGACCGATGATGGTGGAACTATAATTTCATTCTGAGATTCATATCCACAACGATTTCCATATAAAGCGAGTTTATCAATTATCATAAACTCATTATATCCATTATCTATAATTACATATACTTCTAAACCTGCATTCACTACGTGAACCGTGTATTTAGCTGTAAGTTTACCCGGTACATTGATGGTTTTAACAGGTGTGTAGCTTATCGCAGGTAGATTCCTGTGCCAATCTAAAGGCTGCTGACAAGCAGAAAGTAGCAATGTTACAAATAGAATTAAGCTATTTTTTAACATGAGTCACCCCGGTGGCTTTTATTATAAGATTTTCGTTAGGGTAGGCAATAAGGTTCTTTGTGAAATACTGTGAACCTCCTAACATCCCATTTCTCGAAATTATATACACCTCTTTGTCGAGATTTATTGATGTAAACCTGCTAACTTTTACATTAGAAAATCCACTTTTAATTTTACTGACTTCATCAAAATTAGATACACTGTTTACAACATCATTATTAGTAATTCGAATAAATTCAGGCGAGTCCTTATAGGTGATAATAATGGACTCTTTAGCTGCATTTATTCCTTTACCCGTCACAACTGTTAGAACTTTAGGTTTCTTCTTCCCAACCATATAAACTACAGGAATGAAATCGTAAAATTTCACACCCTCATTAATACGGAGAACTACGTCACTTCCAGGCTCAACCCACACAAAATTTTTACCTATTGATGCAATGGTACCATGTCCATTTTTTGCGGCAATTGAAAAATCAATGTCTGGGAATGTTAACATTAATGGTGTGATGACCGTTTCATTTGTGATTCTTATGAATTTTGTTTTTTCATCTTTACTTTTGAAATACCCTACCTTAGAATTTAACATATTGTTATTTTGCTCTACATGGATATCAGCACTAAGATAAATTTGTGAATCAGCTAGAACATAAGTCGCAGGCATCAGTAAGCATAGCAGGCAGGATACTATTTTAAACTTCATATAAACGCCCCAGTTCTGTATCCGTGATATCAAGAATTCTTATTTTAAAATCCAAA
>SAAR01000808.1 GCA_009916335.1 Erysipelotrichia bacterium
ATGCCCACCATTTACCGAAGGGCTTTTACCATGCTTATAAAATAAATCACTTCTAGCCCGTTCACAAAATTTTAAATAATTGGCATGGTAAACCACACCACCTGCATCGGTATCATCATAATAAACTCGTATCTGCACCTTTTAAACCCCTATATTAAGGCACTTTGACGGCTAAGAGTTAGCCAATGTGTCAAAAATTGTGCCAAATTTCTCTAATTTCTGAAACCTTGTTGCTTCATCTTCTTGGATAAATTTTGTATATGTTGAAAGTGTTATTGAGACATCTTTATGACCTAAAGTTTTTGATACCCAAACTATATCAACACCTTGACTTATCATCTGTGAAGCAAATGTGTGTCGAAGATTATACAGAACTCTCTCTTTGATTTTGTTTCGAGCAAGCAATCTTTTAAATGAAGCAGCAAGGGTATCGTGTGAAAAATATCTTTTGCCACTTCTAGTATAAAATAGATACTCTTTATCTCCAGTGAGCTTTTGTTGGCTTAGTAACACTTCCAAAGTTTGAGGCAATACATCCACATATCGCATAGATGACATCGTTTTTGGTGTGCCATCTTTTCCTGCTACTCTTGTTTGCATTATTTTGATTTGCTTTTTATCAAAAAGTATATCTTGCCATCTAAGAGCAACTGCTTCACCTGGTCGCATCCCTGTAAAAAGCATCAGTTTATAAAAGTTTTTATTATGTTCAAAAAGTTGTTTATCTTCTAAAATAAGCTTAATCTCTGCATTGTTAAAAGGCATCACATCCTCTTCTTCATCAAATAAAGTGTTTTGCTTTGATTTTTGTTTTGGTGCTTTTACTAACTGCATTGGATTTTTAACGATTATCTCATTGATAAAGGCATCTTGTAAGATGTTATAAAAGATTGAACGATACTTTTGAGCACTTGATGGTGTAAGAGTTGTAAGCAATCTATTTTGCCAATCTTGAATATCCATAGGCTTTATGGCACTTATTTTAGTTTTCCCAAAATATGGAACCACATAGTTTTTAAAAGCTGCCATTTTTCGCTCATATACATGAGGTTTAATATTTGGTTTATTAGCATTTATGCTTTTTATCCCAAACTCTTCCACTGTCATATCTTTTGGATCATCGAACTCCTCTTCTAAGGCTATATTTGTACCTGTAAGTCCAAGCATCAGTTCTGGAATTATCTCTTTTTTGATGATAAGTAAATTATCGCTATTTGCTTTTAATGAAGTGCTTCTTCTTTGTCGCTTGTTATCAATGAAAAAATCTAAATTCCAGTGACCGCTTCGCTCAATAATCCTAAATCTAACATCCTGATAGATATATTTAACTGATTTTTGCTTTTTCATCATCCTGCCCTCTTCATTTTTTCAAACATCTTTTTTGCATTTGGATTTGACAAAATTACTGGTTTTTCTTCAATCTCAACCTTGAGAGGCC
>SAAR01000164.1 GCA_009916335.1 Erysipelotrichia bacterium
AGAAGTGCCATCGAAAGATGGTGTTTCTTGTATAGAAAATTTGGAGGAGAAAATGAAAACTAAAATCAGAGAAACTATCTCAGGTACTGAGTATTGGGATTCAAGTTCAAAGAAAACACTGTTCGTGGCTAAAGGCGAAGAACCTAATTTTAAGATAACTGACAATCCAAAAACCATGATCGATAATTCAGAAGAAAAGCGATTGGTTGTTAAGACACTTGAATCAACAGATAAGGATGTAGAAAAAACTGATGACACTGAAACAATCTATGATGAAAAAAAATCACTGGATAATACGAATCAAGAAAAAGATGTTGATGATGAAGACAGCAAGCAGGGCTATATCAATGATGACGGTGATTTAGTAGAGTTTCAAACTATGACTTTTAAAGATTTAAAAAAGTATGCTGACGAAAATGATATTACTGTATCATCAACTATTAAAACTAAAGCACAAATTATTGAGTTGATTGTTGCTGCAGAAGATGATGAATAATGAAATATTGTCAATTTGACGGATGTACTACTAAAATCCCAAAAGGAAGATATTGTCAAGAGCATCAACGTTCTGATAAATCAAGTAAATCAAAAGCTAAGAAAAAAACAGCTTATCATCATGAAAATAAACCATTTTATAGAACTGATGCGTGGAAAGATGTTTCTGATTATGTTTACGAAAGAGAAAAGGGTCACTGTCAGCATTGTGGACGTTTCGTTTTTGGCAGGCAAGCTCATCGACATCATGTCATTCCAATCAAGAAAAATCCTTTACTAAAATTAGATCCAAACAATATCAGATTATTGTGTCCGCAATGTCATGTAATTGAGGAAAATGAAGATGATAATAAAAAAGTTTTTCCAAATTATTTTTCTTAACCCCCCCCTATCAAAATTTATTTTTTTCTATCACGGGGGATAGGGTAGGGAGGAGTTTTGCACACCGTTAGGTCATTTTTAAAAAAACTAAAGGGGGGTATATTTTTTTGACAGTAAAAATAAAAGTAATTTGTGGTTATCCAGGAAGCGGAAAAACTAGCTATATCAAGGAACATATCAATTTTAAAAGGGATATTGTTTATGATTATGATGAGTTAGCAAACACTATCTCTTTAATGCCCAGACATACCGAGAATAAAGGGATACACCCTTATTTAAGCGATATTTTGAAAAACATGATAAAAAGGGCAAAAAACGATAAAAAAATTGATTGTTTTTGGATTATAAGAACAGTTCCTGATCAAATGTTTGTCAATCTATTAAATGGATTTGATGTTGAATATTTTTTTATTAACAAGACTGTTTTTGAATGTTTAGTACAAATTCAAAGTGATCCTAACAGAAAAGATTCTGATAAAAATTGGTATTCACTTTTGATGGGCTTACAGTCTGAACTTATGAAAGGTGCTTTTGAAATTTGTCAATTTATTAACTAAAAGGTGGTGAAGGTGATGTCAACCAAAAAGCAACGTGAAAAAATAGTTGCTGAAAAATTAGCGAATGAGCATAACCGAATTTTATATATTTTGAATGAAAGCGACTATTATGACATTACTCTTGATCCAGCCATCGAAACTTACTTAGAGATATTTGAGATATATCAATCAAAATATGTCGAGTGGAAAGATAGAGGTTTTCCAACCGTTCAAAAAATTACAAATAAAAATGGTTCAACTAATTCAGTAAAGCATCCATTAGCTCATCAAGTTGAAGTTTGGACAGATAAGAAAATGAAAGCTTTAGCTATGCTTGGACTAGTAAACAAGAAAATTCAAGGCAAATTTGTTGGTGGGAAACCTTTAGGCGAGGAAGAAATAAAGCGACCAAACAGCAAAGAAATTGATTATTTAAGGCAACATCAAGAAAAATGGAGAGAAGGCGGTGATGCTAATTGATTGAGCGTGGTGTAAATTATGCTGAAATATTTGCAAAAAGGGTTAGAAAAAATCCAAAAAAATTTCCAAAAACAGTTAGATTAGCAGTAGACAGATGGTATAGATGGAAAAAGCGTGATGATATTTGGTTTGATGTTAATAAAGCTAATGAAATGATGGATTTTGTTGAGACATTTATTGTTCATACAAAAGGAAATCTTATTGGAAAGCCATTTATTTTAGAACTGTGGGAGAAGTTTATTTATTCTTGGATCTATGGTTGGGTTCATGAGAATGAAAATGGCGATATAGTAAGAGTGACGAATGAAGCCTATGTTCAAATTCCAAAAAAAAATGGTAAAACATTGATTGCAGTTGGTTCTCTAGGGTATGCAATGTATGGTGAAGGGGTATTATCAATTGATTGCTATGCTTGTGCATCTGATTTTTTACAAGCACAATATGCTGCCAAGCCTTTTGCATCTACCATAATTAATAATCCTGCCTTACTAGATGGCACTAAAATATTCAAAGGTCCTAAAGGAACCGTTCAAAGTATTACTTACGATTACTTAGTGTCTGGTATGGCTTATCAAAATCGATTTATAGTACAGACCAAAAATATCAGTAATATTGAGGGTTCTAATCCATATTTTGTTTTAAACGATGAACTGCATAAGCAGGAGCAGATGGAACAATATGATAATTTCAAATCTGCACAAGTATCATTAGCTGCAGTTGGTGAACCTTTGATGTTTAATATTTCTACTGCTGGTAAAGGTAGTAGTTCAGTTGGTATGCGCGTTTACCGTGAAGCGAAAGAAGTATTGAAACGCGATGATAACGATTCAAGTTTTGTTTTGATTTATGAGCCGAATAAAGATTATGATTGGGCTGATAGAAAAGTGTGGGAGATGTGTAACCCAAATTGGGGTGTGTCAGTCAACCATACTGCGATTAATACTGCCTATAAAACTGCATTACGATCAGCGCATTCTAAAGCAGAGTTTTTAACTAAACATCTAGATGTTTTTGTAAACGGCGCTGATAATTTCTTTGAGCAGGATCAAGTCGAACCGTGCATGGTGTCTACTAAAGAACTAGGCGATTTAACTGGTGAAGTTTGTTATGTCGGTCTAGACTTATCAAAAACTACAGATTTAACGTGCGTATCGTTGAATTTTCCAACATATGATGAAGATGGGAAAGCAATTCTAAAAGTAAAACAGTTATATTTCATTCCAAACGCCGATATTGAATTTAGAGAAAAAGAAGATAATGTGCCTTATAAAGATTTATCTTCAAAAGGATTTGTTGAGTTTTGTGATGGTAAAATGATCGATCAAGAACAAATATTACAATTCATTGAGGAGTGCATGAACTTATACGATTTACAACAAATCAATTATGATCCAGCGATGAGTCAAAGGCTTGTTGAAAAATTTGAGAATTTAGGCATTGAGTGTGTGGAAGTTGCACAGTATCCTAAAGTATTAAATGCGCCTTTTGATGATGTTGAGCGATTATTTTATGAAAAAAGAATTATGTTTGATAATCCATTGTTTTTATATTGTACTTTAAATGTTGTAGCAGTTACTAATATGAATGGGCAGAAAGCACCAAGTAAACGTCAATCTAAGAAGAAAATTGACGGATTTGGAGCTTTTTTATGTGCTCACAAGGAAACTATGATGCAAATGGAAGACATCGATAATGACAATATGGATGATTATCTTGATTCAATCTATAGATAAGGAGGTGAAAACAATTGGGATTAAGACAACGTTTCTCAAAAGCTGTCTACGGTTTTATGGAAAAGCGAGGTATGATTGAAGATATCTTCGGTAGAACCACCAGGTATGGCCAACGATATGTTAATGACGATTCGATTATGGAATCGTCAGATGTATACGAGCTTGTTCAAGATATTTCAAATCAAGTAGCTTTAGCCGAACCAGTAATTATAGGACCAGAAGGCGATGAAATTAAGAATCATCATTTATTAAAAATTTTATCTAAACCAAATAGTTATTTGACGGGGTTTGAATTTTCAAAATTAGAAACCAATACACTTTTAATAAATGGTGAGGTTTTTCCAGTAACTGATAACGATCAATTACATTTGGCGTATGGTATTCAATCCAAGTTAAATGACAGATTAATTGAACAATTTGAAATGAATGGACAGCAAATACCTGGTAATATGATTCGTCATATTAAAAACATCGGAACAGATGCGTTAAAAGGTAATGGCATTTTAAATTTAGCTAAAAATACCTTGGAAGGTGTTTTGAACGCTGAAAATGTATTGACTGATAAGTATGTTAAAGGCGGATTAATTGCATTTATTTTAAAATTGGATTCTCATATCAATCCAAACAACAGTGCACAAACAAAAATCGTCAGTAAAATATTAGATCAACTTGAATATACCAAGGAAAAAACAGAGCATTCTGTCAAAATGATTCCTTTAGGTAAAGGATATGAAGTCGATACATTAGAAAGTCCAGTTGATGATGCAGCGATATTAAATTATTTGGGCGTTTATAAAAAAGATTTAGGTAAATTTTTAGGAATTAATGTAGATACCTATCAATCATTGATGAAAACCGATATTGAAAAAGCGATGATGTATCTGCATAACAAGGCAATTAAACCAATATTGAAAAACAAGAGCGAACATTATTCAGCTCTTTTTTTCACGCCTGATTCAGGATATCAGGTTGAGTGGAGAATTAATATTTTAGACTTTGTTCCTTATTCAACCAAAACAAATATTGGATATAACATTGTGCGTACTGGAATCACTAGTCCAGATAACGTTGCTGAAATGCTTGGTTTCCCAAGACAAGGTCTTCCAGAAACTGAAGCAATTTATATTTCAAATGATTTATCGAGAATCGGTGAGAAGAATGCAACAGATAATTCCTTGCCAACTTCCGATAATGATAAATTGAAAGGAGGTGATAAAAATGAAAAAACAGGAAATTAGAACATTCGATATCACTAATATCCAAACAAGAAGCGATGAATCGGCAAACGGTGAGCAAATTGTTACTGGATATGCTGCTGTCTTTAATAGTCCAACTGAGCTTTGGGAAGGACTAGAAGAAACAATCAAACCAGGCGCATTTTCAAGAGCAATATCAAACTCAGATATCAGATGTTTGTTTGATCATCAATGGTCAAAAGTTTTAGGACGGACAAAAAGTGGCACTTTAGCTCTTGAAGAAGATGACCACGGACTTAAATTTGAAGTGAGATTGCCAAATACGTCAATTGCTAGAGACTTAGCAGAATCGTTGGCAAGAGGTGATATCAATCAATGCAGTTTCGGTTTTGTACCAACTGAAGAATCATGGGATTATAATTCAGAACCAGTTGTCAGAACGATTAGTGAAGTGGATCTATACGAAGTATCTATTGTGTCATTACCAGCATACGATGATACGGAAGCAGCATTGGTTAGATCAAAAGAAATGTCTAAAGATTTTCAAGCTAGAAAGAAAATAATCAAAAAAATTAACAGCGCATTAAGCGATTAGGAGAAAAAAACAATGAATAAAAAACTACTAAAACAATTACAAGCACGCAGTGAACAACGTTTAAAAGATTTACGTTCATCAATTGAAAATGGGGAAGTTCGTGAAGCAGATTTATCAGCTGTTAATGATGAAATTGATGGCATTGTTGATGAATTACAGTCAATTAAAGATGAACTAGCTGATGATGACAGTTCAAATGAAGATGATAATAGCAATGATGATTCAACTGAAGGGCGTTCTGATGATGACAGTTCAAATGAAGATGATAGTAGCTCTGATAATTCAGCTGAAGGACGTTCTAGTGATGATAATTCAGAAGAAAATCGTTCAGGAATGATTTCTCAAGAGCAACGTGATGGCATTTTAGCTAATATCGGAAAAGGATTAAATTCTAGAGGAAAATTAAGCAAGGATAAGAAAAATAAACAAGTTAGAAAAGCCTTTGCTGATTTTATTGTCGGAAACATTTCCGATCATGAAGCACGTGCGTTGGGAATTGTAGCTGGAAATGGGTCAGTAACTGTTCCAGAAGTAATCGCTTCCGAAGTGATTACATACGCTCAAGAAGAAAACTTATTGCGTAAATATGGTACTGTTGTTCGAACAGCTGGTGATGTGAAATATCCTTTCTTAGTTAAAAAAGCAGAAGCAAATGTAAGTAAGAAAGAACGTACTACAGATATTCCTGAAACAACAATTGAATTTGATGAGATTACGCTTGATCCAGCTGAATTCGATGCTTTGGCAACTGTAACCAAAAAACTATTAAAGATGTCAGGTGTTCCAATCGAGGACATCGTAGTTGAAGAATTGAAAAAAGCATATGTTCGTAAAGAAACAAACTACATGTTTAATGGAGATGATATCGGAAATGAAAATCCAGGAGCTTTGTCTAAAAAATCGGTAGCATTTACACCTACTGTTGCTGTCGACTTAACTGCCGCGGACGCTGGTCAAAAATTGTATGATGCATTAATCGATATGAAAAATACACCAGTAACAGAAATAATGAAAAAAGGTCGTTTTATTATAAATCGTGCAGCCTTAACTGCGGTTGAGAAAATGAAGACAGCTGATGGATTTCCATTGTTGCGTCCATTCACTCAAGCAGAAGGAGGAATCGGTCATACATTGGTGGGATATCCAGTAGACTGGACAGATTCAGCTGATAAAAAAGGGGCACCAGATATTCCAGTGATTTATTTTGGAGATTTTTCAGCGTTCAAAATTCAAGAAGTAATTGGTGCTTTGGAAATTCAAAAACTAATTGAGAAATATGCTAATAAAAATCAAATTGGCTTCCAAATTTACAATTTATTAGATGGTCAATTGATTTATTCCCCATTTGAACCAGCTGTTTATCGCTATGAAATTACACCTGCGTAGGTGATTTTATGGCAGAAACTGAAGATTTAACTAAAAAATTCAAGGATCATATTCATTTTGAAGAGGGCATGAGTGATACAATGCTCTCTCTTTATTTAGATATGGCTAAGGACTATGTAGAGACAGCTACTGGTGGTCAAGAAGAGTATTTAATATTGATGGTGGCTGGTATTGCATATGAATATCGAATTTCAGAAGATGAATTAAGTGATGCAATGAATGCAATAACGCCATTCATTATTCAAGGAGTGATTCGAAATGCCGAAGAAACAGACGAATAATCTTAGATGGAAAGCGCTGTTGGTAGTTTTAACATCTGATGTTGATGAAAATGATAGACCGACCATCATTAGAACGTTTAAACGAGACATTTATTTTCAAGATATTGGTACTACCGCCCAAGAAAAATATCTATCACTTCAAGCTAAGACAGATGTTGTTCGAAGAATTAAGGTGAGATGGGATAAGACAATAACTGAAAAAGACAACGGGATAAGGATTGATGGTGTTGATTTTAATATCACTAGAATATATACGGATACCGAAAAGAGAGAGATGGAGTTGAGTTTAGCTTATGTCAATTAGTCTTGAAGATTTAAAAGTGTTGCTAAAATCATACACTTCTAAAGTGTATCGAGATAAAGCACCTAAAAATACTGCATACCCCTACATTGTATATTCAAATATTTCTGTCGGTAAGAAAGTTGCCTCCGGGAAGACGATCAAACTCATGCCATTGTATCAAGTATCTTTATTCACAACAGGTACAGAGATTGACTTGTTGCCATTAGAA
>SAAR01000165.1 GCA_009916335.1 Erysipelotrichia bacterium
ATACACAAGCATTCCCTTAATTCTTCACCCAAAAAAAAGCCACAAATGAATCATCATCTATGGCTTTCATAAATTATTTATTAGCAGGTTCCCATTTACAACGAACAGGAGATACGATTGCTTCTTCTTTCTTTAATTCTTTCATCGCTTTATCGACTTCTTTTCTATCTAATCCAGATAATTCAGCAACCTTCCCTGCATTGATTGGCTCATTTGCTTCACGCATTGCCTGTAATACTTTTTCTTTAGCGTCCATTTTTTAATTTCCTCCTTATTTATATGATATAGTATACCAAAAAGATGATGATCATTACATTCATTTGCCCATTTTTAATTTCCATTCAATTTGTCTTGTTGCCTATTTAATACCTTTAATAAAAGATCAGGTCGATCACTAATCATTCCATCTACCCCTAATGCAAGTAAATGTTTCATCTTTTTTTCATCATCTATGGTCCAATAGAAAACAAACAAATGATGCTTATGTATTTTATACAACAAATAACGATCATCTAAAGCAATATTTCTTTCCTCTAATGGCAGCATTAACCCATTCGCTTTATGAGCAATAAAACAATCATAACCTAAATAAGAAGCGACTACAAAATCCTTACTTTGTTTATAGTCCATCACTTCTTTTATTTGCATCTGATTTATTTGATGAAAATATGCCATGACTTCTTGATGAAATGATGCGACATAAACAAAATCACTTAAATCATAACGTAAAATTAAATCATATAATAATGTTGCACAACGTTTTCCTCTTTTCCCTGCTTCTTTAATTTCTAAAACATACCTAATATCACTTTGATAGCGAATAAACAAATCTTCAATGCGTGCTGGAATGAATTGATGCATTTCATCATTACGAAATGGATATTCTCCCTTTTCATTTTGAAAGTAATAAGCAAAATTAAAAAGAGAAAGTTGATCGTAAGTATAATCTTCAACTTTCCCTTTATGATTTGTATAATGTGAAATATCTTCATCATGCACTGAGCATAATACATCATCACTACTTAAACGTACATCTACTTCAATCGCATCCACCCCTAAAGCGACACTTTTTTCAAAAGCATAAACTGTATTTTCTGGGTAGAGTTTTTTCGCTCCCCTATGTGCTATCACTAACGGCTTTTTTACTACGGGGATAGGATTGTCTATCCCTTTATCTAAATGCGTACAAGGAAAAAACTGAATTAGTAAGTAACACCCCACTAACAAAATACTCCCACAAATCCAATATAGATGCGTTTTCAATGAAATCACCCTACAATATTATGCCAACTTTTCAAGCAATAATACGATAACACCACCAATTAATAATGATAAAGCACAAGATGCGATTAATCCTAAGTTATATGTCGCATCAAAAGGAATTAAAACAACACTACTTGCGACCACTAGTCCTAAAATAACATTCATTGTTCCTTGATGAAATTTCTTTAAACAGTAACCTGTAATCTTGGAACTTAAAACAATCCCTAACAAAATCCCAATGCCCATAAAAAACAAAGGAATTAAAACAACAAGCGAAAAGGAAGTAACATTCGCTAATAATGATTTAAATAAATAATATTGTCCCATGATTAATAGAATCATTGAACCACTAACACCAGGCACAAACATCGCACCTCCAGCAATCATACCAATTCCTACCATCATAATAAGATAGAAAAGATTGATTGATGGGAAATCATTTAATGATAACACCGTTTCTGTTTTTTCTGGAGTAAAATAACTAATGCCAAAAATCACTGCACAACCAATTAGAAAAGGAATTATTTTAAATTTATCCTGTTTCATTTCTGTTTTTACTAAAGAGGGAATCGAGAATGCGACCATTCCCACAAAGCAAAATAAGGTTTGTGTAGGATAATCACTAAACAAGAACTCCAACAACTTCGCAAATACAACTAAACCTAATCCTGCACCAACCAATAGCGTTAATAAAAATTTAATATCCTCTAAACGATTTGGATTCTTAATCTTAAAAACACCACTAATCGCTTCCATAACACGATTGAATAAGCCTAGAACAACCATCATGGTTCCTCCACTCACTCCTGGTATGATATTCGCTAAACCCACAGCGATACCACCTATAAACACTTTAATCATAAGCGTTTCCTCCTAATTTATACAACTAACAATTATATGTTAAAGCAAAACAGGAAACAATAGATTTTAAGAAAGATTTAGTTTTTTTCCTCTTTTTTAATAAAATTTTCACAATGCACTGCTTACCGTTTCCTTAAAAAGCTATCATAAAAGCCCTATTTGGTTATATTTTTTTTGGAATATTTTGTATTTTTAGTGAAGAATGATATAATTTCATTGACTAAAAAAAACGCTAATAAAAATATATAACTTTAGAATCAGAAAGGAGTTTGCATGAAAAAGCAAAATTTTTATGTGTATTTAGGAAAATGTATTCAAAAGATTAGATACAACAAATATTCACAGAATGAATTAAGCAAAGATATTTGTAGCAAGTACACATTATCAAGAATAGAGAATGGTAAAATGCCAAGTGATATTAAAATTATTCATAAATTATTAACACGTCTGCACTATCATTATGAAGATGTTGTTGATTTAACGATTCTCTCTTCTATCTTAAAACACTTATTAGCTGAAATGGAATACAACAACCCGAAAGAAATCATTGCGGATATTCATAAAATAGAACAGATCCTTAAAAGAAATAAACATAATATTTTATTCTATGATCACCAAATACTATATTCGTATTTATACACACATTATATTGCGAAACAACCCATCATTAGACAAGCATATGATACCAATACACTCATATTCCATAATGATGCTTTTTATACTATTTTTGTTTCTATTATAAGTGAAAATTTACTCATTTTTGGTAAAATAAAATCGTTCAATCTTTTCTTTGAACAATTAGCAATAAAAAATGGTAATATCATTCTTGACTTTTTCTACATGCTCTATTTACAAAATCACGCCCAAACATTAGAAGTGAACGATATTTTCAATTATCATAAAGAAGATTTAAAAAAAGATGGCAAAACTTATCAATTGATTCGTTATCTTAGTGTACTGGCTTTAGGTTATATTGAATATGAGCCAGAAAAAGCAATGGCACATTTTAATAAAATAAGTGCTGTTCACAACAAGAGTATGCGAAAAAATCATTATTACTTTATTGCTATCTTAGGCGAAGCAACCATTTATATTCATCAAAAAGATTATAAAAAAGCTTATACATGTATTGATGAATGTATTATGCAATATCCTCGCTTAATCCTATATGCCATTCCTTATATCATCTTTTTATCATTTAGAATAAACAAAAAAGTAGATGATAAATATTTACACTATGGTTATAATGAATTATGCGATGCATGTATTGATTATTATCATTTTCATAGTAATCAATACACAGGAACAAAGCATGTTCAATACATGATTAAAACGTTCCCTCATCTTTTAAAAGAGTATCGTATCAATGATCCTTTTATTACTATTTTGCGTAAAGAAGAATTGGCACAAGTGGATCGAGGTCATTGTTATAAAAGTGGTGTTCGTTTCTACAAGAAACTAAAGGAAAATTGCAAGGAGGTTATCCCATTATGATGAAAATACCAAAAGAGAAGAAAGCACAATTGAACAAATTAATTTCATATTATCGTCATCTTTATAGTAAAGACAACGAACGTTTCTTACCTAAGAATTTTATTTATGATGAGGAAGGCTTAACAATTTGTACTGTTTATACATTGAGTAGAATTGAAAATAATAAAACGCTCAGTTATGACAATATCTATCTTTCCTTACTAGATAACTTAGGTATTGATTACATTTATGAACCTAAAATAGACAAGTTACTTCACATGATTAACTTGTCTATTTTAAAATGTGCAGAAATAAATAATGCGAAAAGCATTGTAGAGAAAATCAATAAGACAACAAATACACTATCTCGCTATCTTGATTATGCTTTCTACAAAGAACAAGCAGAAATTTATCAAATCATACTTGATTACTATGCAGAATATAAGTTTAATACTGAATTAATTGATAAATATAATCAATTGTTTGATTTAGTAGATGAACCATTGAAGCCAGTGTTGATTGAAATATTTTCTATTTATTACACAAGAATACATCTTGATGCTGATAAAGCATTAATGGCTTTAAAGTTAGTAGAAAATTGTAAATCTAATTCTATTATGATTGACTATTTATATGTTGCATTATGTTTTAGAGAATATAAGCTATTAAAAGAAAAAGAACTTGCTGAAAAGTTAGTAGTTAAATGTAAAAGTGAAAATAATAATTTTTATTTATGTAAAACTTATAACATTCTTGCCTCTTTATACACTCAGCAAAATCCTGATTTATCAATGGAATATTTAAAGAAAGCCATTGATCATTTTGATCAAGAAAAAGATGATAAACACAATTTAGCAATTTATACAAGAAACTTAGGGATTCTAGCAAGTATGAATAATTTGCATGAATTGGCTGTGGAATATTTTGATTTACTGTATAAAACGGATCGAGAAATTATTTTAATTACTTTCCCTTATTACATTTACTCTTTGGAAAGAATATCATTTAAACGCAGTTACATAAAAGACATTTTATTCTATTTGCTTGATAATAAAGCTAATATAACGGATAATATTTTCCTCGCTTTAGTAGATTTTCTATTTATTAAATATGAGATTATTAGCGTCCAAAATATTGAAAAAGCAATACTTTTACTTTATGAAGAAGAAAAGAGATTAAAGAAAATAAAAGCTATATTAGATATTATAGAAGTAGAGCTTTATGACATTTGTCTAAAATATGATTGCTTTTCTATTTACAAAGATTTTATGAAAATTTTTCACTAATCACGCAACATTGTTTATTTTCCGTTATTAAACATGTAGTTTTCTTATTTTTTGCGAACTTATGACACACGAAAATAATTTTGTATATAATAAGCAAGCGAAAGGAGGGATAGAAGTTTGAAAAAGAAATTATTAGGGGCTACGATTGCTTGTTTAAGCTTAGTAGTATGTTGTTCTTTAGGAATGTCTGTGGTAAGTGCAGATGATGGAAATGGTCCAGCACCTCGTGTATGTTCTGATCCAATTTGTTGGGGAATCTAATATTATATTCTTAAAGTAAAAGAAAAATTTTAGTCAACTTACATAGGTAATCTTTCCTATCGTTTCATATATTAGTTCAAAAACCGTACAATTTTATTAATTAATATATTTAGAAGAAAGGAATTCAGCTTGAGTAAATATCCCTATGTAAGAACTTCATACCTTTGACTATGCTCATATTACTTGTAAATGAGATTTATAATGTGGTCATTACTGAGGGTATGAGGACAGTATGGAAATTTGGCACTATACTAATAAAAAACAGTCAACCGTTCGATGTTAGAACACCTTATGACTGTTTTTTATTTTTACCACTTTTACAGTAAATCTGGTGTCCGTATACAGAGGCAGCTGCAATCAACAAACCCTGTGAGATGTTTTCGTATACAAACAAGAACCAAGAAGATGGAGATTGCAAAGCATAAGAATGCATAGCACATAATACAATACTTACAATTCCCAAAATGAGAGGAATATTATCATTATTACATCTTGATTTCTTTAAAATTGTACCTAATGCGTTAAGTACAGGTATCAACATCAACAATTCAGGGTTCACTAATTTTAAATGCTCCATTTACTCACCTGATTTATTATATGAAAAAAGCTCTCGTTTGAGAACTTAAAGAAATCGTTTAAAAATGAAATAGCATTACTACAATATACAAAATTATAAGCCATATAACTTATAATAGTTGATTATTAGTTGCAGGACTTATAATTAAAAACAGTGTTTAAACTTCCATAAAAGCATAAACACTATTTCTTTATTTTTTTAACAACTCATATAAAGTAGGTTTTAAATGAAATTCATTAATGATGTTTTCTACTTCCTGAATTGCTTTTTCTTTCTTTTGTGTACTGATTTTATCTGATTTAATACAACGCAGTAAAATGTTTTTAGGCGAATGAGCTAAATCAATAAACTCTAATACTTGTACCTTATAACCTTCACTCTCTAATAGGTTTGCCCTAATTTCATCTGTTAGTATTGCCGACATTCGCTCTTTTAATAAACCATATTTTGTCAACATGGAAAAGTGTTCACTTTTTATTTGTTGATTGATTTCATGTTGGCAACAAGGAACTGAAAAAATCATTTTTGCATTCCACTTAATCGCATTATATAAAGCATAATCGCTCGCAGTATCACAAGCATGTAGAGAAATCACCATATCGACAGGACGATTTGTCTTATAACCATTAATATCGCCTACTTCAAAAGATAAATGCTCATACCCATATTTTTTCGCAATCGCATTGCAGTTTTCTATTACCTCAGCTTTTAAATCCAAGCCGACCATTGAAACGGATATTTTTTTAATCTCAACTAAATAATAGTATAAAATAAAGGTTAAGTATGATTTACCACAACCAAAGTCAATAATATGCAAATGTTTCATGTCCTCACGAATACAATCATCAATCATTTCGATAAAACGATTAATTTGCTTATATTTATCATACATTGCATTGACTACTTTTCCCTCTTTGGTGAAAACACCTAAATCATATAAAGGGGCAACATACGTCCCATCAGGAATTAAGTATTGCTTACTGCGATTATGTTCTTGTGTAAGCACAACCTTAGGTGCATCTATTTTCTTCTTTGATACAAATAGTTTCTCTTTTTTACTTAATTTAAGATGAAAGCTGTAACTTAATGTATGTGCATCACATTGCTTAAAATCAGTTTGTAAAAACTGTATTATTGCTAATATTGTTTCTTGTTCATTTAAGTTTTCATGAAATACTTGTGTTTGTGTATACTTCTCAAATTGATACAGCATTTCCTCTTTCATCTTCACTTTTCTAACAACGATTTTTTTAAATCGCTGCTCCTTTTTGCGAGGGTTACTAAGGATCGCCTTTTGTAAATCAGCTTGTATTATTTCTTGTATTATCTTTTCCATTAACGACACCTTTTTTTCATCTGTTCAGGATTTATACTGTATAAAACAGCTGTATCCCTACTAATCTTACCTTCCCTATATAATGCATAAATAGAATCGTCCATCGCTACCATACCCATCTCACGATTTGATGCTATCGTATTATCAATCTGATAGGTTTTGCCATCTCTAATTTGTGAGCGAATCGCAGGATTAACAATCATAATTTCAAATGCAGGAACAACGCCACCATCAATTGCTGGCAGTAATTGTTCAGAGATAATAGCGTGTAAAACCATTGATAGCTGTGTTCTGATTTGTTGTTGATTCGTTGAAAATGCATCTATGATACGATCAATTGTATTAGCAGCACCAATAGTATGCAAGGTAGAAAATAATAAATGCCCTGTTTCTGCGGCTGTTAAGGCAGTAGAAATCGTTTCACTATCTCTCATTTCCCCTAATAAAATTACTTCTGGTGTTTCACGCAAAGCTGCTCTAAGTGCTTGTAAATAGCCTTGTGTATCATGCAGAATTTCTCGTTGTGATACAATAC
>SAAR01000166.1 GCA_009916335.1 Erysipelotrichia bacterium
GTATAATAATAAAGCTTTGAGGTGATAAAATGGAAATCATAAATGTAAAAGATTTATCCTTCTCATACGATGACAAAAAACTGGCTGTAGATCATGTTTCGTTTGCGATTGAAGAAGGAAGTTATACAACAATTATCGGTCATAATGGAAGTGGGAAAAGTACACTTGCTAAATTATTAATTGCTCTTTTAGAGAAAAAGAGTGGTTCTATAACGATTGCAAATTTACCACTTGATGAAGAACATTTATACGATATACGAGAAAAAGTAGGAGTCGTTTTTCAAAATCCAGATAATCAATTTATTGGTTCAACCGTAGCGGACGATATTGCATTTGGTTTAGAAAATCATCAGGTACCTAGTGAAAAAATGCAGGATTTAATTGAAGAATATGCACAGAAAGTAGGAATGAGTGATTTTTTAAATAGTGAACCAACAAAATTGTCAGGTGGACAAAAGCAAAGAGTTGCAATTGCTGGTGTTTTAGCAATGAATTTAAATATTATTATTTTAGATGAAGCGACAAGTATGCTTGATCCAAAAGGGAAACAGGAGATTAATGAATTAATTCAAACCCTTCATCAAAAAACAAACTTAACAATTGTTTTCATTACACACGATATGGAAGAAGTAACAAAGAGTGATTATGTAATTGTTTTAGATGATGGGAAAGTGAAAATGCAAGGGAAACCAAGCGATGTGTTAATGAATGAAAAAGCATTGGTTGAATCTAAATTAGATATCCCATTTGCGTTAAAACTACAAAAAGAATTAGCAAAAGTAGGAGTAGAAGTGGATAAACAAATTACAATAGAAGGGATTGTGGACGAATTATGCCAATTACATGCAAACAACTAACACACATTTATAATGCAAATTCACCATTTCCTTATGCTGCTTTACATGAGATCGATTTAGAAATTAAACAAGGTGTTTTTACGGCGATTATCGGTGAAACAGGAAGTGGAAAAAGTACGCTTGTGCAACATCTAAACGCATTATTAATACCAACGAGTGGAAGTGTAGAAATTGATGAATATGTGGTAAGTGCGAATAAAAAACAAAATAAAAATTTAAAACAACTTAGAAAAAAAGTAGGGTTGGTATTTCAGTTTCCTGAGTATCAATTATTTGAAGAAACAATTTTAAAAGATGTTTGTTTTGGACCTAAAAACTTTGGTTTAAGTGAAGAAGAGGCAATTCAACGCTCAAAAGAAGTATTGAAAATTGTTGGCTTAGATGAAAGCTATTTAGAACGTTCTCCCTTTGATTTATCAGGGGGACAAAAGCGTAGAGTAGCCATTGCGGGTATTTTAGCTGCAGATCCAGATATTTTAGTGCTTGATGAGCCAACGGCAGGGTTAGATCCACAAGGGGCAAAGGAAATGATGCAGTTATTTCAAACGCTGAATAAGAAACATCATAAAACGATTATTATGGTTACGCATGATATGGAACATGTACTCAATTACTGTAAAGAAGTGATTGTTTTAAAAGAGGGTAGAGTACATAAAAAATGCACAACAGCAACTTTCTTTAAAAACACAAAGTTAATGGAATCCTTACATATCACTCCGCCTTCAATTATTCAAGTAAAACAGTTGTTGGAAGAAAAAGGAATCGTCTTAGAAGATAAAATTACTTCTATGAACACGTTAGTAAAAGCGATTAAAAATGAGGTGATAGATAATGGATAATATGATATTAGGAAGTTATTTACCAATAGATTCAACCTTTCACCGTTTAGATCCAAGAGCTAAAATTATTGGTATGTTAATATTAATTATTGCTATCTTTATTCCTGCAGGATATATTGGCTATTTAGTATTAGGATTAGTAATTGCAGATTGCTTGTATTTATCGAAATTAAAGTTATCTTATGTATGGAAAGCAATGAAACCAATGCTATTTATGCTTGTCTTTTTATTAGTGGTAAATGTGTTAGTCATTCGTACAGGCGATTTATTATTTAGCTTTTGGGGATTGCATATATATAGTGATGCCATTTATCAAACACTTTATATTATTGTAAGATTGTTATTCATGATTACAATTACAACTATTTTAACTGCTACAACCAAACCGTTAGACTTAACATTAGGTATTGAAGATTCGCTTGTTCCATTTAAGAAAATAGGTGTTCCTGCACATGAAATTGCGATGATGATTTCTATTGCATTGCGTTTTATTCCTACTTTAATAGAAGAAACGCAAAGAATTATGAAAGCACAAGCCAGTCGAGGAGTTGATTTAGAAAATGGAAAGATGAAAGAAAAAATTATGAGTATTCTTTCTTTAATTGTTCCTTTATTCATATCTGCTTTTCAGCGTGCGGAAGAATTAGCTTATGCGATGGAAGCGAGAGGTTATGTTCCTGATCGTAAAAGAACACGATACAAACAATTAAAAATGCGTATTGATGATTATTTTGTCATTAGTTTTGCATGCATTGTATTCATTATTGAAATTTTGGTTATGTTATTATGACAAGATTTAAAGTAACGCTTAGTTATAATGGAGCAAATTATCATGGGTGGCAGACACAGCATAAAAACAATAGCGTTCAAGAACAGATCGAAAGAGTGTTATCGACAATTCATGGTACGCCTTGTGAAATTCATGCAAGTGGAAGAACAGATGCAAAGGTACATGCTTTAGGACAGGTGTTTCATTTTGATTCTAATTTATGTATAGATGCGAATGCCTATGTCAATGCGATGAATGCATTACTACCAAAAGATATTAGAATCTTACAAGTAAAACAAGTTGATGATGATTTCCATGCACGCTTTGGTGCAACTAGTAAACGTTATGATTATTATTTGAACCAAAATGTAAGCAATCCTTTTCTATATGATTTTATGGGCATGGAGAGTAAAACATTAGATATAGAAGAAATGTGTAAATGTGCAAAAATATTTATTGGCACTCATGACTTTACTAGTTTTACTAGTAGTCGCATCGATCCACGAAAAAGTCGTATAAAAACGATTACTAGGCTAACTATTGCAAAGGAAAATGAGGTCATTCATTTTATTTTAGAAGGAAATGGTTTTTTACGCTATATGGTTAGAATGATTGTGCAAACGATTATTGAAGTAGGAAAACATAGAGAAAGTGTAGAAAGTGTACAACAAATACTATTAGGAAAAGATAAACATTTATGTAAATATAAAGCACAACCACAAGGATTATATTTAGTGCATGTTTCCTACAATGAAAACGATTAATTAGGACAGTATTGCATATTAGCTAATATTGTCTTTTTTGTCTAAAGATGCGAGCAAATAATCATTTGTTTTTGATTAACTAGGTATTGTAGATTGATGAGCTAATCAAAGAGGATAAGTGTAAAAAACCTACTCTTTATAATCAGCGATACAAGTTGTTTTAATTATAGGCTGTGAGGGTATTTACACATACGCTTTTCTTTGGTTGTGCTATAATAATGATGGTTTTAATAGAAATGGGGGAACTACATGAAAACGAATTATCATACACATACAAAAAGATGCCATTATGCAAGTGGTAGTGATGAAGAATATGTACTCAGTGCAATCAAAGGTGGATATGATGAACTCGGTTTTTCTGATCATTCCTGTTGGCGATATGATAGCGATTTTATACCACATATCCGTATGCGATATGAAGAATTTGATGAATATTATCAAAGTATTAGTATATTGAAAGAAAAATATAAAGAACAAATTACTATTAAAATTGGTTTAGAGTGCGAATATTTTCCTAAATATATGGATTGGTTAAAAACATTTATTAAGGAAAAACAATTAGATTACATCATTCTTGGAAATCATTTTGCGAATAGTGATGAAGATGGACAATACTATGGTTCTTGTTGCGATGATGATACCATGTTGACACGTTATGTCAATGATGCGATTGCAGGTTTAAATACAGGTCTATATAGTTATTTAGCACACCCTGATTTGTTTATGCGAGGGCGTAAACAATGGGACACTCATGCAATTAAAGAAAGTTATCGCTTATGTGAATATTGTAAGAAAAATGACATAATATTAGAGTACAATTTAGAAGGAGCATTAGTAAATGATCGCTTTCACAAAATAGAGTATCCATATCCAGCGTTTTGGCAGATTGCCGCAAAGGTAAAAAATAAAGTAATGATTGGCGTTGATGCACATAATAATGTATCATTAGAGAGTGATTATTATCGTAATCAAGCAATTGCTTTTTTAAAACAACTGAATATGGAGATAATTGATACAATTCCTTTGAAATTTTAAATAAAAAGATTGACTTTAGGGGGTAGAAAACGTAAAATTAAATATGGCTCTTAAGCCATTGTAGCCCCGGAAACTACAATGAAAAGGAGATAAAGACATTATGCGTCAAACAACATTTACAAAGCCTGCTGACGTAACACGTACTTGGTACGTTGTTGATGGTGCAGGAATGACTATGGGTCGTTTAGCTACTGAAGTGGCTGCTGTATTAAGAGGTAAACATAAACCTTCTTTTACACCAAACGTTGACTGTGGTGATTTCGTGATCGTGATTAATGCTGATCAGATCGTTATGACAGGAAACAAAATGGAGGATAAAAAATATTATTCTCACTCAATGTACCCAGGTGGTCTAAGAACACGTACAGCTAAAGTTATGAAAGATAAATATACAGTTGAATGGGTTGAAAAAGCTATTCATGGTATGTTACCACACACAAGACTTGGAGATGTACAACGTAAACATTTATTTGTTTACAAAGGAAGCGAACATCCACACGCTGCTCAAAAACCAGTGGAAATGAAAATTAAAGGATAAGGAGGAATAAGAGATGGCAACTAAAAAAGTACAATATATCGGAACTGGACGTAGAAAAAGTTCTGTTGCTCGTGTCTTCATGACTCCGGGTAAAGGTAATATTGTTGTTAATGGAAAAACATTAGAAGAATACTTACCATTAGAAACTTTAAGAATGGTAGTACGTTCACCATTAGAATTGACTGAAACATTAACACAGTTTGATGTTAAGATCAATGTTCAAGGTGGAGGGTACACAGGACAAGCTGGTGCTATGAGACATGGTATCGCTAGAGCATTGTTAGAAGCAGGAGCTGATTACAGACCTGCACTTAAAGCTGCTGGATTCTTGACAAGAGATCCACGTATGAAAGAACGTAAGAAATACGGTCTTAAAGCTGCAAGACGTGCTCCACAGTTCTCAAAACGTTAATCAATTCAAACGAAAAGAGAAATATCAAGGCAATCCTTTGTGGGTTGTCTTTTTATTTTTGACTATAAAAATTACAATATCGCTATTCATATTTTTACTCCTGACTTTCTATAAAAAATATTTATCTTATTTTTACAAACGGGAATTTTCAGCATAAAATTAGATTATAAAATATCGACTGAATGTAAGTAAATCATGGTTCAATAATTTCCATTTCCGTTGTTACCATTTCATTATTATAATTGTTAAGCACAATCCCAGATAAAACAACCATTAAAATATTTATAACAATAATTCCAATAATCACTCCAATCACAACTTTCAAAACAAGGTTACCTCTGTGATTTTTTATGGTAAGCTGTTCGTTAATTTTCGTTAGTTGCTTTGTTGTTTCATTTGAATCAATTTCACGTTCTATCTTTGCACCAAGCAATTCACTAACAGGCATCTCAAAAAACTCACCAATTCGTATAAGCATTTCTGCATCTGGTGTTGACAAGCCTTTTTCCCATTTAGAAATAGTTTGACGAGCAACATTCAAGTGAGTAGCTAACGCATTTTGTGTCAATTCCTTTGATGTTCTAATATTTTTTAAATTTTCTGCAAACATATAATAATACCTCCTTTATAAGTATCATTATAAATGAACTACTACGTTGCTTCAAGCGACGCAAAATAACATGACACTTTACTTTATTTGCCAAACATAACAGTTTCTCGATAAATTATCATTTATATGGCTAATTATATCAACTCATGCAGTTGTGTTAAAGGTTTATAATTATTAAAATAGTCAATCATTAGCATTGCTTTTCTATTTAAATAATTATATAGATTTAGACATAGTCACATTACTTCTTTAAAGCGACAAATAGATTTTAAGATTCAAAATATGCGATTAGTAAAGCATTTATATGTATCATATTCTCACCTTCATCGCTCAAATCGTTAATTAAAAGATTGGCTATGTGCGAAAAATATCAAGGGATTCCTATAGGAGATGTCTTTTTGTTTGAACTCAAAGAAACCACCAGCTAAGCGGGAGTGCCAGAAGGCTTACAACTATGCACAAAGCAATAAGAATTCACAAAATAAAAAAACTCCCCTATAATAAAGTCGACTTGTCGGCACAAACAAGATTATAAGGAGGTAGTCATAATGGAAACAAAATATACACACCACATGAAATTGTAATTATCATATCATATTCGCATTAAAGTTTAGAAAGTGAATCATATATGGAAGATTAAAACGAGAAATAGGAAAAATACTAAGAGCATTGTGTAAACGAAAAGGGATTGAAATAGTAGAGGCAAAATTATGCAGGGATACTAGTGGCAATACTACCAAAGATGAGTGTATGAGGATTTGTAGGGTATTTAAAAGGAAAAGCAGTTTAATAATGTTTCAAAGATTTAAAAATAAAAAATTCGCATATTGAAATAAAGAGTTTTGGTGTAAAGGATACGATGTAGATACAGTAGAAAAAAATACAAAGGCAATACAAGAATATAGCGAATCAGCTAAAAATAGATAAATAAGTAGATCAAATGTCAATGTTTGATCTAGGAGATCCCTTCAGTAAAGGGTAACAAGTAACAAACGCATGGCTAACAGGCAGACATAAGCACACTTGTGTGTAGCTAATAAAGGTAGGGCTATGCCTATAGATATTTATTCATTTCTAGTTATTTAATTTTATTGTTAATAAAGTTGAATAATGAGATAATATATTCAAGAAATATGTACAATTTGTAAAAAGTGAAAGAAGGGTTTTTATGAAAAATGTTCTTAAATCATTTGGATATATGCTATTTTATAGCATCTTTCAAATGATAGTCATGTCAATGATAGCATCAATTGTTGGAAGTGCTTATGGTAGTAAGGAACAAGTTGAGTTATTTATGAATAATAATATGATGGTTTTAACAGTAATTAGCAATATTTTCACAATCATTATATTTGTTTTATATTTTAAAGTTCGTAAAAAAAATTTGTTAAAAGAAGTGAATATAAAAACGGTAGGTATCAAAAAATACATGTTACCTTGCATAATTACATTTTCATATTCTATGGCATTTTCATTACTGACAATAGATGCTAATTTTGAAAATGCTAATATCCTCCAAACAGCTGTTGAACACTATTCTAGTTTAATGCATAATCTAGGTACAATAATGTACATAATTGCAGTATTAATTGTTGCACCAATAACAGAAGAGTTTATTTATAGAGGACTGATTTTAACCGAACTAAAAAGGAAATATAATAATACGATTGCTATAATAGTAGGTGCATTATTATTTGGCGTTTCTCATATTATGGCAGGTGGAGGTATTTTATTGGTTGGTTCTTTCATAGTAGGAATAATAT
>SAAR01000809.1 GCA_009916335.1 Erysipelotrichia bacterium
CAGCAAAAAACCAAAAATATTTCTTAAATGGCATAAGGGCAGAATATGCATTATTGATATTTATCGCTGTAAATAGCTCTCTATCTTACATGGAAAAATACAGTGTAAATTTAGTGTTATTTGTTCTGCTAATAATGTTATTACTTGTCAGGAACATTATAAACTTCGAACAAAAATGGTACAAATATAGAGCGGTTACCGAATCAATAAAGACAACAACATGGAAATTCGCAATGAAAGCGGAACCATTTAATGGCTCTGAAGAGATAAATGATGCTAAGCAATATATTGGTTACATAAGGAATATTATTAAAGATAGCAAGTATGCTATTAAGACAGAAACGCTAAAAAACCTTGAAGGGGATACGTTTAGTATTTGTTTAAAAAGCATTAGAGAAATGAATTATGAGCAAAGAAGAGATTTATATGTGGAACAACGGATTGAAGAACAACGAACATGGTATGCAAAAAAATCGGTATTCAACAAAAGATTAGGGAGAGCATGGGCTGTAGCTATACTGATTTTCTATATTCTATCTCTTACTATGACGGCACTCCTTGCCGAAGATCTGGTCCAAGCCGCATCGCTACCAACAGAACTGATTACAACCATCATTTCTGCTCTGATTGGCTGGGTGCAAATTAAGAAATACAATGAGCTTTCAGCATCATATGCCCTTACAGCACATGAAATTGGGCTGGTAAAAGAACAATCGTATTATATTTCTGGTGAAAAAGATTTTTTAGATTTCATTCGAGATGCTGAAACCGCTTTCTCACGTGAACATACACAATGGCAAGCAAGACGAGTTGCATAAATTGAATATGATAAAGGGAGCGTTAAAGCTCCCTTTAAAATTATCTAGCGTGTCGACGAATGGCATCAACAATGCTTTCTGTACTCCATCTAACCTGTTCGACAGATCTATTAGCTACAATCTGAGAAACTCTCGAAGCTCCGTGGGGAATAACGCCAATAACAGGAATTCCATTTCTAATAGCTGTGTCCATTTCCCACTCCATCCAGGTACTATGACTTGCATAGATTCCTGCAATGGCAAGTAGCACATTGCTGTTACGAATTTTTTCGCCAAGAACTCTTTTGATGTAATCAGCATTAATTGAATTAATTGGGACATCTTTGCTAACTTCTGAAAACTCGGCCCTAAAATAGGGTCTTGAATTTAGTAGGTTACGCAATCTTAGTAATTCGTCGTGACTCCCCCACGAATGACTAATAAAAATATTTAGGTCTCTTGCCATAAATCCCCACAAATTAGTTATTTATTCGACCATGATAGTGGGGGCAATCCTTTGGTTTTCAAGGGTAAAAGTTAAAGAAAACATTAACAACAAAAAGGTTTCTCTACTTAATGCTGTAAAAACAATAAGTTATCTTATTGTCGTATTTTTTTCATCATTGGACCTCAAACC
>SAAR01000810.1 GCA_009916335.1 Erysipelotrichia bacterium
CGGTAGTCCACAAATTTCGCATTCACAAAATCAAGGCCAATCAGATCCTCTTTTTCGATAAAACCCTCATCTATAAGCAAATCAATATCGATTAGGAATGGGTTTCCCGCAAAGGCACTGAATGGCATATAAGGTGAGTAAAAGGTTTCGCTGCCGATATGTCCTGTGGGCAAAATCTGCCATATTTTTTGCCCGCATTCACTCAAAAAATCGATAAAATCATAAGCTTCTTTACCAAGGGTCCCAATACCATAGGGTGATGGCAGACTCGTTATATGCAGAAATATACCACAACTCCTCATATAAGCATCATCTTCTTTACAGAAATTCATTTTATTCCATAACTTCATGATATACGATCTGATACCATATTCAAGTAGATTATAAAATTATTATAGTTTGGATAATGAAGTATTTTACAAGAATAAAATACAAGGTCACTTATTTCATTTTCCTGAAATAAGTGACCTTGTTATGTAAGAGCGAACACATTCCTTTCAAATTTATTTAAATTTGCTACGGAGTGTGGATTGTACCGACCAATAGCCCTGTGTCAGTCTCGAAATGCATCTTCTCTCAAATTTCACCACAAACATATGCGCCTTATAAGGCTATGGTGTTAATGAAGTCACCATTTCTGTACAATAGCGAAGTCCGTTTGAAGCTCTGCGCTATTTTCACACGGGGTACCGATCATTGATGCGCTTTCATTGTCCAATGGACTCGCCTCTTTCTCAATAAGTTGGAAGCTCTCTCAGCTTCTTTTCTTTAATATCCTGTATCCTATATATATTATACAATAAAATTCAAACAATTCAATAGTTTTTATGTATTTTAAAACATATTTTTATTGCTTCATTAGATTATAAAAAAACGACGGCAATAGCCGTCGTCTGCTGGAAAGACATTACTTAATTTCTTGCTCAAGATCACGAAAAATATCAGAATCAAAGAATTCGGACAAATTAATTTCAAGTCCATCACATATTTTTTTAATAGTCACTATTTCGGGGCTTTTGCTTTTGGTATCGTAAAAATTGTTCAAGGTAATACGGATAAAGAGCAAACAGAAGAAACAAAGCAAGTAGAAGAGGTAAAAGGTAATGCTGAAACAGTAGTTTGTTCTACAATTCAACCCTTAGTTCAATCGGTTGTCAACAGTCCTACTCTTGAAAGAAGATGGTATTTAAAGGGAGATGGAAACAATTTTTCTGATATTATTTTAGAGATACCAAACACAAATATATCAACTTCGGATATTAGATTTTTTTCACTAAAGTATTACGTGGATTCAGAAGCTAATTCCAAAGATATGGAATACAGCGAATCAGAGAAAAAATGGTTAGGGAAAGTAAATCTAAACGAACTTGAAGTTGGAGAACATACCATAACAATTACATCAACTATTAAGGATTGTGAATTTAATGG
>SAAR01000167.1 GCA_009916335.1 Erysipelotrichia bacterium
GGCCCTGGCGGATGAAACCCGCACCATGGTGTTCTACGAGTCGCCGCGCCGGGTGATTGATACGCTGGAATCGATGCAGAAAGTGTTCGGCGAACGGCTGGTGGTGGCCGCCCGCGAACTAACCAAAACATTTGAAACCATTCACGCGTTGCCATTATCGGAAATGATCCCGTGGCTACAGGAAGATGACAACCGTACCCGTGGCGAGTTTGTGCTGATGGTTGCCGGTAAAGCAGATAATAGCGGTGAGTTACCAGCGGAAGTATTGCGTACGCTGACGCTGCTGATGAACGATTTACCGCTGAAAAAAGCGGCTGCGCTGACGGCGGAAATCTACGGTGTGAAGAAGAATGCACTGTATGCCTGGGGCCTGGAAAAGCAGAATTCTGAGAGATAGTTTGCCGCAGAGGGCGATACTCCCTATAATGCGCGCGGGGTTGGCCGGGCAATCGCCGTTTTGTTGTTGTACCTTCGGGTAGACAAACAAGAGGGAGGAAAGTCCGGGCTCCATAGGGCAGGGTGCCAGGTAACGCCTGGGAGGCGCAAGCCTACGACCAGTGCAACAGAGAGCAGACCGCCGATGGCCCGTAAGGGATCAGGTAAGGGTGAAAGGGTGCGGTAAGAGCGCACCGCGCGACTGGTAACAGTTCGTGGCACGGTAAACTCCACCCGGAGCAAGACCAAATAGGCTCCCTTGGCGCGGCCCGCGTCGGGAGCGGGTAGGTTGCTTGAGCCTGCGAGCGATTTCAGGCCTAGAGGAATGATTGCCACCGCGCAAGCGGAACAGAACCCGGCTTACAGGCCAACCCCACTAATTCAAAGAAAACAAAGGCTTATCGGATAAAACCGGTAGGCCTTTTGTTTATGAGCAACAAACTGTGTAACAAACTGAGCAACAAAACACCTTCCTATCTTACGGTCAGAAACGGTATCTATTACTTTTGCTATCGACTGCCCGTTGTAATATCACCAGATAAAACAATATTGATTCGTCACAGCCTACGCACAAAATCCCCTGTTATTGCTCAACAAAGAGTCGCCAATCTACTACCTCTTGTTTATTCTGCTAAACAAGAAGCAGAGAATAGATACACATCTATAGTGTGTGATGCTAATAAAACTGTAAGTAATAACGTTATTTCAGGGGAAGTACCTGTGAGCAAAGCAGAATCAGTAAATGATGTAGAGTCATTAGACAACAGACCCATTCCTGATAAGTTTAAAGCATTCATACATCAATACGAAATAAACAAACTAACAGCCTTACTGAAAGACATTAGTCAAATGTGTGCAACTGCATTTAAAGATGGTGCAGCCAAACTGGAAATGACCCCAGATGAATTTGAGGGGTTAAGTGAGGGTATCTATACAACTATAACAAAACCTCGATCACGGGGATTGATTAAAGAAGACCAAAGACAAGCTACAATCAAAAAATACTTATCAAATGGACGAGTAAGGCAGTTATTAAGTTCTGTTTCTGATGAAAAAACTGATGTGCTTGCTGTTATATCTAAAATGGTAGATATAGATATTGAAATTAATGCTGAAAAGGTAAAGTTGATAACAGCATATTGTTCAGCACAAGAGCAGCAATACGATTCTACAAGTGCAAAGTTAGAATCAAAGCTAAACCGATTACTGACTGAACAGATTCAAGTAATCAACACTAACGAACGGTTAATAAATAATAATGATGTAACATCTCAGGTTCCTGATTCACCTGCTATTTCTCATTTTATCCCAGATTTCTTGTCTTGGGGGGATCGCAGTAGAAAACCTAAAATTGTTAGAAGCTACACAAGAGACCTTGAATTTCTAATCTATGTCATTGGCGACAAACCTGTAAATCAGGTAACTAAGAGCGATATAAAAAATACACTAAAACAAAAGGCTCTGATGCCTGTAATGCACAAAAAACCATATGTACAGGAAGGTGTTAAGTCTGTTGCTGAACGAATTATGAAAAGAACATTGGAAATACCAGAAGATGATTTAGTTTCAAGTAAAACAGTACGAGAAACATTAAAAACATACCAATCTTTTTTTTCTTCTTATTTATTCAAAGAGTTAGACATTTTAGATAAAGCACCAACTGAAAATGTAACATATAAATTTAATTCAGAACCTTATGCTAACTATACCGATCCACAAATGAATTTAATTGTTAATCATTATAAACAACAAGAAATTTCTGATAAACAGTTGGTTATGTTAACTGCATGTTATACGGGAATGCGATTAAGTGAGATCTGTAGCTTAACGTCAGATTCAATTGGATTGGATGATGAATCTGGCTATCATTATATTTTTATTGAAAAAGGTAAGACAGAAGCAGCACGGCGTTTAATTCCTATCAGTAAAAAATTAGAATCAACAGGCCTTATCAGTTTTTTAAAGGATTTAAAAGGTAAGGAATTGTTTTCCAAAAAAGTTGATTTAATTAATGACGATTTGAGAAAAACCAGAGAGTTATTATCTATACCTCATGAAAATGAGTATGAACAACGCCGTGTTTTTCATAGCGTTAGACATTCAGTCATAACGAAAATTCGGTCTCATGGCATTACAGATGCTCTTTTGCAAAAGGTCGTAGGACATGAAACCAAGAAAAGCATTACAGATCGTTATACGCATGAATATGCAGTAGAAAATTTAATACATGTAGTTGAATGCTTACCTTGGTAAATGAGGAGTTACGCACTATTATGACCAAATGTCAATACAATCTGTTGCATTAACGTCAAAAATATGATATACTTTATAAAGTAGCTAATAAATCTACCTATCTTTGAAACCTAAACTGATGATTCCCTTCATCGGTCGGTTTCTTGTTTTCATTTTTTACAAATCAAATAAATAAAGGAGCCATATTGGAAACCATCCCAGATATTGCTGTGTTCGTTATTCAAAAGGTATTTGACGATCAACAGCCTTATTATGAAGGGGCTATTCTTTCGCATTTATGGGCTAAGGATAAATTCCAACATAACGAATATCGCTATACGTTGCAACAGTGGTTTTATTTAAAATCAGGCAAACCGCTTAAAAAAACAAAATACTTAAAATCAAAATCTGACAACAAATTCAGTATTGATATCAATGATTTATATTACTAATCAGGATCACGATATATGACAACAACAAAAAAAGAAACTAATCTGTTAATTAAAGAAGCACAAGCGAAACTAACCCTAAATGACGATGCCATCGAAATGGCAGTTAATAAAAAGGAAGGTTTCTTTAATCCCGTTCAATCCATTCAGGTTAAAGCCACCCAGCCTGCATTCTCCAAAATTGTTGAATTAATCGAAAATGGAAATCAAATATTACCAGAAAAATGTAAGCACAATTCGACTACAGGTGTTTACATTATCGGATATTTGCCTCCAGAAAATGTTATCAAAGAATTAAAAGCTGCTTTTTTATCTGAATACCGAAACCAACTGAAGGCTAAACAGTCAACTGAACTGGCTGCTATTGTTGATGATCTTATTGCGGAATATAGAACCAAATTAGAACAACAAGCTGAACAAGATAAACAATATAAACTCGATAAAGCAAAAGCTGATTTATTAAAAATTTTATCAGGAGATGTAGTTGGTTAATGATTATTATTATATTTTGTATTGGAACAACTCAGATTTCGTTATTGCTATAACAAAAATTAGCCTCACTGACTCAGACCAAAAAGAGATCAAAGTGGTAGGTGATCCACCAGCAAACCTTTTAAAGCATTCACGTCAACGCATTTATAATACCTTTGAGTTAACAAAAGCACTGGAATGTTATAAAGAATGGAAAACAAAGTATATAGCTGGTTCTAAACGCGCTCGCAGGCTGGATAAAAATGAAAAAGTGATTCTGATTCAACGAGCAAAAACACAGTTTGAAAATGGATTGTCGTATCAAGAAATTGCGGATAACTTGGATGTATCAAAAACTACTATCAGCAACTGGCTCAAAGATTCTTAACCGTTCATCTGGCGCTAACCTAAGCTAACCCATAGGGCATCGTTCATCTAACGCTGTAAGCCTTGCTGCATAAGGCTCAAAAAGGCGTTTTTTGATGTTTCCGAGGTTACTTTTTAAACGAGATTACAAAATGAATATAAATATACGCCTATCGGCTTTAGCAACTGATTACATTCAAAATAACCGAGGGAAATTAAGCATCGCAAATTATGTGGATACTTTAATAACAAAATTAGCCACCTCTGAAAACATCAATGTTTTCATTGATGAATTAAACCAACTAAACAATTTTGACGCCTATGACGTAGAGGGAAACAATGACAGCAACAAAACAAAATTATCAAAAAAATGAACATTATGCTACTCAAGACAATACACAAGAATTCTATATAGAATGGTTGAGTAAAAATGACTATTGCTATATCGTAACTAATAATGGAACTGAATTATATAATCCTGTTTCAAGAAAAAGTTACTCATATTATTCTGAACAGATTGTTTTCCAAATTTTCAAAAGACAAAACCACATAACAAATAAAGTTACGTTTAAAGATGAAATAAGAGAAGCCTGTATTAATTCTTTAGCTGTCATTTCTGAAACTGTTTTCAATCCAGACAAACCACATCCATTATATATGGACAACAACTTGTATTATCTGAACTTATATGAGGCATATCAACCTTCTTATAATTCTGTTGGCGATATAGCCCTATGGCATGAGTTTATGGAACGCTTGTTTCCTGTAGAAAATGAGCGAGTTTATATTGAATCTTTCATAGCTCATATTTTCCAAAAGCCATCAGAACGCCCTACATTCGGTTTAATGCTGACTTCTGAGCATGGGACAGGAAAGGGAAAACTGTATTCAATACTCGAGTGTTTACTGAATAACCAAAGCAATACCTGTAATTCATTTGATGATTTCACAAACCGATTCTCAGTTGCTTTACATAATAACTTTTTGTGTTTGTTGGATGATGTTATTGCCAAAGGTGACAAACAAATGAGCACCTTAAAATCTAAAATCACTGAACCTCGACAAAAGTTCGAAATGAAAGGTCAGCAACCTATCCAAGAAGATTGTTACACACGGATTATTTTAGCTTCAAATGATCGTAGACCGTTAAAGCTCGAGCAAGGGGATCGACGTTGGTATTGTCCTCAGTTTATTAAACATAAGGTTTCACCAGATGAAACGGCTGACTTCATAGAACAGCTATCTGATTGGTTAGAGGCTGATAACGGTAAAGCTTATGACCTAATTTATAACTACTTAACTGGTTTAAATATCTCATCTTTTAACGCTAAGAAACATGTTAAAACCGAAACACTGGAAGAAATGATCGGTTTATCAAAGTCAACTTTGGAAACAGAGATTGAAGAATATCTATCAACACATCCGGCATTTGGTTTTACAGAAATTTGTAATCATTTTGATCGACATTCACCAGACCTGATTAAAGATAAATTGGTTCAACTGGACTGTCATGGTATTGCTAAAGAAGTTAGATTGCTAAAAAGACATCCAATACACCCATCTAATGAACGTCATATTTTTCGTGGAGATCGACAAACAGCTATCGATTATCTGATCTCTAAAAAAGAACTAACAAATATTCCTTTTTAAAACTATAGCTCTCATGATGAGGGCTATTTTTTTTACCTGTCCCCACGACATCCCCACTGCCGCCCCCACTTAAATTGTATGTAACAGATTGAAATATAAGGTAGTCCCCACCGTCCCCACTATCCCCATCACCTTATTATAATAACGAATGTTACTACATGGCGACTGCGTAGCAGGAGACATATGCAGGAGGCATAGAAGCTAGAATGTTGCTAGTGGTCAGCATGCAATAAACCATATATCTAATCGCTTTTGGCTTAACGAAAGCATCTCTTCAATTTAAAATAATTAATAAATAAAATTAATTAAAAAATAATTATATATCAATATTGTTAATAAGCAGACCAAAGCCAGCTATATCAAGGCATTCAGGCTGCTTTACATTTGATTAAAATGTAAACAATACGATACATAAAAGCACACATAAGTGACTATGCATCAAATGCTTAACACTGTGAATTTAAACTAAAATATTACATTTAATACATATATATCTAATATGTTGGCTATTTTTTGATCTTGAGCTGTATCATGCAAGTCCCTATCCGCTATGGTATGATTATTCAAGTGTGAAATATCATAGTAAAAGGATTTCATTATGTTCAAAAGAGCCCTTTTAGTGTTAAGCGTCATGGGTGTTTTAAATTCAAGTGTATCGATTGCTCAGGGTGTAATAGATAATAACAAGGATTATTGTTTAAAAAACAATAACCTTTATATAAAAAACAATAAACACCTTAAAACTGAAAATGGCGATGCGTTAAGTAGCTTGATGTATTTATATAATCATCACGATCTTGAGGATTACAGAAAAGAGCACGATAGAACCCTTGATGTCATATATCAGCTAGAAAACAGTAAATCACCAAAAACAAAAGAACTTATATCTGATCTTATTTTTTCATTACTCAGACACATAGCGATAAAGTATAACAATGATGAAATAACAAAAAAAATAAACAAAATATTAACACCCAACAAACTGTACTTACAGGTGATTCGTCTCCCACAAGTTGCTTTTTCATTTCCAAATGAAAAGTTAGTTGAACAAGTGAATTTTAACGATAACTACAATAATGAATTTAAATTCTTAAAGCTAATCGTTAGAAATGATGAATCAGCTTTGAGTTCATTCTTTAAATTTCATATAACAAAAAATAAAGATACATTTTACACTGCATCATACATTCAAGAAATCTATGATAAGAACGAGGTAAAAGGTGATCTCAAGTTTAAAGGTAAACAGTTTTATGTAACTGGTGCAATAGCATCTATTGACAGTTCTTTAAATGACCAGCCAGCCGTTCATTTTGCAACAGATACAGGAAATCAATTTCAGAACCCGACTGCATTCTTCAAAGATTATGAAAACAAACTGGAACAAATTGCAGATTTATCTAAAGGACAGGAAATTAAACTTCTTTGCACTGGCAGTGGTGAAATGGTCGGTTCTCCGATGCTGAGTGATTGCGAGTTTGCAAAATCTGAACTCGATCTTTATGTAGATCAAATCATAAAAAATAATGGTGATTCGGTAGAGCTGAAAGGTGGTTATGACATTGATAACTTATATCTCTCAGTCAAAACTTTATCATCCGTCTTACCAGATGATTCAGCCTGTTTTAATAATGAATACGACCAGTGCAAAACCGAATTATTAGAACTACCAGATTACAAAATCAGAGCTGCCGCAAATCGTTATCACTTATCAAGAGATAAAATTCATGATGCTATGAGAAAAGAGATTGATGAGGTTAATCAAGAGATGATTAAAAAATACAATAACTCTAAAGAAATCAATCAAGTTATTGAATTTAAAGAAAAATGTTACGTCCCAATCATAATGAATCTTTTCTGATGTGAAGGGGGAAATCCCTCTTTACTTTTCTTTTAGTTCTTTCTTAACTCGATAG
>SAAR01000811.1 GCA_009916335.1 Erysipelotrichia bacterium
ATTTACTATGGCAGCTCCTCTGGGGTATTGGTCAAGTCGATATGTCTATGATGGCTGTATCACTGCTTATAAGATTATCTATTTCATAAATATCCACATTCGTAAATTTTCACTATATCAGATAGCTGACGATAAACATTTTGATAATAACGTTTTATTAAAGGCAAGATTAATCAAAGCCATTAGTAGCATGGTAATGCAATGAGTACAATTTTTGTTTATCGAAATAGTTTTCGAGTAATAAACATTATTAATAACGATATTAAGTTTGATAGAGCTGTTAACTTAATAGGTGTAAATTATCGATTTACTAAAGGTGCAGATTGCGGTTTAGAGTCGATACGATTACATATGATATCGCAAAAATCTAAAATCGACTTCGGCACAAGATCATATGTAATCGTAGCAAAGCTTATTGGTACATTATTATTATGCTAAATTCTTATACAGTTGTACGTGATTGCTTAAACGAAATCTCATTATTTCAAAATTACAATAGTAAATATCGCAAAGTTCAGTGTTGGATCGACAGTGAGAATATTTTTACTCCTTCTTCAGAAAAAACAATACACTCATGTTTAAAGGACTACAAAGTAAAAGGTAATCATTATTCGGCAATTAGTATAATAGTTTCTTTTTGTTTAATATAGGATCATAAATGAGACTGAGTCTGTGGCTTAATAATGCGTATGTTGCTTTCTTGGCCTATAATCAGCAACAAATAGTGATTTCTTTTATAAATCAAAGAGTGTATGTACGCACTGATGGCGCAAGAACTAACTTAAATTCATTCTATGAAAAGTTTTTTGGATGCAATGTTGTTTTTCCTGAAATCAAAGAAACTTCATACGTAATTTCATCTAAACAAAAAATTTCTGAAAAATACTTGATACTTATGACTTCCGGGGTATTATGAGATGAACAATCGTCACAGATGGCACAATAATCGACTAAGAAAAAAATATAATGACGAAGTTGTGAACCCTCAGGAGCAGAAGCAGCCATTTTATTCCCCCCTACTTCAAAATCGCATACGTTTTATCTAAAAGCACATCTTGTGATTGTAAAGAAACCAAGATCAACTTAAGATTATCGTCACTAAATTCTTGACCGAGTTCTTTTTTTTGTAAATAATCGGTTAAAATCTCAATCATGCGCGTTAAGCCGATAACGTCATTTTTAAGCACGTCATTATTTTGTAGCGTAGAATCTTGATTAAGTGTTTCCACAACTTGCGAAGCAACGATCAAACCACCACCGATAGCCGGATTAAACGCCGTAGCGACTTGCCCCACACCTTTTAAAACTGCCGACCAATCATATTTACTCAACTTTCGCACATAAAACCTAACTCTTTCTTCGTGTAAGCACCGATGGCTGTGATGATTTGGTGTAATTCTTTATTGCTCTTGAAATTATCGC
>SAAR01000812.1 GCA_009916335.1 Erysipelotrichia bacterium
AAACTATATGGTATAATAATATTTCTGGTTATTTTTTTAGCATTTCTTCTAATAGACTCCTACTATCTTAGATATGAAAGGGTCATGCGTAAAGTTTATGATTCAAAGGCACGAGATATTCCAGACAACATTAACAGCAATATAAACTACTTTGATATTAGCGCGACATATAAAAAAATACTAGAAGAAGGCGGCGTTAGTTATATGCCAAGTAAATCACAGTTTTTATTTTACTTTATTCCATTTCTTGTCATATCCATAACAATAGCCATGATGGTGCTGAGGTAATAAAATGCAAAAAAAATATACTATAAAACTTGAGCAGTTACGCATTGATTTAGATGATTACATAAGATACAACACTGTACCTTCAGATAAATTAATATATGGCGGTATAAACGCCAATGATCGAGATGAGTTAATAAATGAAATAACAGATTATATTAAGCATAACGATGCAATAAACACAGAGACAATCATTGGTAAACTTTTCCCTACGCAAACCCCCCATCTTTTCATATCACACAAAAGTGAGGATGCTCAAAAAGCAATAACACTTGCGAACATATTATATTCTAAGTTTGGTATAAAATCATTTATTGACTCTCAAGTATGGCATCACATAAACGACATTCAAAAAATACTTGATGAAGAGTTTTCAAAAAAAAGCGAGAATTTATATGATTATAAAAAAAGCAACATAATATCCAGCAATATATTTTCAATGCTTTCATCTTCGCTGTACAAAACAATAGATGACTCAGATGGATTCATCTATATAGATAGAAACAATGAGCATGAAGACATTAGAATATCGAAATCAAACATGGTAAGCATAAAAACAGAATCTCCATGGATTTACTTAGAAAATATATATACAAATTCATTGAGGATAAAAAAACACAACAGAGAAAGAATCCTCTTAGAAAAAGCTGGATTTAACAACTACGCAGCAGATTCACAAGTGTCTACAGAAAGTAGGAAAGAACCCAAGTTCATTTACTCAACAAGCCTTGTAAATGCAGTAGAAATTAAAAGTCTTAAAAACGCATTGAACACTCAGTATGACAAGAATAATCACCACCCTTTAGAAGGACTTGATTATTTTTACAATCAACTAAAAATTTAGTATTAACGCATAGAGCTATATTTCATTGCCCTATGCATGCACCATTGACGACGCAGAGGCCCAAATCGCAGCTCAGGCTAAAAAGCCGGCGCCTCTTACAAAATTACTGAATCCAACTTTAACAACGGCGTTCACATGACCGCTGAGCTGAACGAAATAAGATGGTCGCAGAGGGAGCTGCCGAACAGGTCGCCGGGAGGCGGCCCGTTTCGTCCCTTAGCAGGAAAACCTTCAGGCCCTTTCGGGTTTTTTTTTGCATCTGTCATTTAACATAAAGGCATCATTGTACGCAC
>SAAR01000005.1 GCA_009916335.1 Erysipelotrichia bacterium
AAATATGGTTAGCCAATATGTGCCAATGCTTAAAGCAGAAAAACAGATTGATTATGTGGTAGCAAATGGAGAAAATGCAGCTCATGGAAAAGGAATTACCAAAAAAATCTATCATCAATTATTAAACAATGGTGTCGATTTGATTACTTTAGGAAATCATGCGTTTTCTAAAGATACGATTTTTAACTTTATTGATGAGGCAAAGCAGATGCTTCGTCCGATGAATTTGTTGCCTTTAGCACATGGACAAGCTTATAAGATTGTAGAAATTAATGGCTTGCGTGTCTGCTTTGTAAATTTGATGTGTAATGTATTTATGGTACAAGTAGAAGGTTCCCCTTTTGATTGTATGGAAGAAATTTTAGATGAAGTAGAGGCAGACATTTATTTCGTGGATTTGCATGGAGAGGCAACGAGTGAAAAGATTGCATTCTCTTACTATTTTGAAAAATATGTGCAAGTGGTGGTTGGAACGCATACGCATGTACAAACAGCAGATGAACGTATTGAAAATGGGAGTGCCTTTATCAGTGATGTGGGAATGTGTGGTGCTTATCGCAGTGTCATTGGTCGTGATATTGAAGAAGTTCTAACAAGGTTTACAACGAACCAAAAAACAAGGTTTACGGTTGCTGAAGGAGAAGGAATCTTCTGTGCTGTAATGATTGATATTGATGAGCAGACAAAGCAAGCAACAAAGATTGAAAGAATACAAATAAGACCATCAAAAGAAGCTAATTGATAGCTTCTTTTCTTTTGTGAAAGACATAAAAAAATATTTTTTAATCTTTTTTTTAGATATTTAAAATTTTGGCATATATATAAGTAGAGGGCAATAGATGAAACAAGAGAAATCAGAACTTCCTTTTATTGATGCGAAAAAAATTAATTATTTATTTTATGATGCACAAAGTAAGCAAACCAAAATTAAAATGTGTGATCAAACACAATTCATTTTCAATATGCGTATCAAAAAGGTATTAGAACTGCTTTGTTTACGTTATGGTAGTACGATGCAAGGAAGGATAGAATTTTTTGCCTATACTTTACATATCCATCAAAAAGTACCTTTGTTAGTAAGTGAACGTCATGAATTGTTGCTTTTTTCTCTTTATGGAATGCGTCATAAAGAAGCGATGTGGATTGCATATCATCAAGTGAAGAAGGTAAATAATCAAAAGAATTTAACAACTTTACTTCATTTTAAGAATAATGAGATAATTCATGTTAAAATAAATTATCGAAGTATAAAGCGACAAATGCAACGTTGTAAACAGATGATTCAATGGTTGAATGCTTTATAAGAAAAGGAGTACATATGGAACAAGCTTTATTAATGATATTATTGTTTTTCATTATGATTATGATGATCTTTATGATTATTTTGATGAACAGACAAAATAATAGAAAAAATCAAGAAGAAATGGATAAAATGAAATATCAAGTACGAGAGGATTTAATGACATTTCAAAGTAACTTGTTGACGATCTTACGAAGTGATATTAATTTGTTAAATGAAAATACAAGTAATAAGATGTTAAAGATGGAGCATCATGTGAATGAACAGCTACATACGAATTTAACAACGACAAGTAAAGCATTTCAAGAGGTGATGAAACAGGTTATCGTTATTAATCAAACACAAGACCAACTAAAATCTTTAAGTGGGGATATTGGCAGTTTACATCGTATACTGAATGATAAAAAGACAAGAGGTATTTATGGTGAGATAGAATTGTATTCACTTTTAGAGAGTGCGTTTGGGGATAATAGGCAACGTTATGCAACACAATACCAATTAAGTAACCATTCTATTGTAGATGCGATGATTTTTGAAAGTGGTGCTTTAGGTAATATACCTATTGACTCTAAGTTTCCGTTAGAAAATTTTAATCGTTTGCAAGAACATGGGATAAGTGCTACACAAAGGAAAACCTTATTGAATGAATTTAGAAATGATGTTAAAAAACATATTCAAAGTATTGCTAGTAAGTATATCATACCTAATGAAACAAGTGAGTTTGCTTATATGTTTATTCCGTCTGAAGCTATCTTTTCTTATATTAATGCTAATTTAATAGATGTTGTACACTATTCTTATGAAAAAAAGGTGTACTTAGTTTCACCGACAACATTGATGGCTTATCTTACTGCGATAAAGGCAATGTATTTAAAGCAAAAGAAGAATGAAAAGATACAAGATATTCAAGAGGCATTAAATAAGTTATCTGTTGAATTTGAACGCTTTGTGAAACGTTATGAAAGTGTAGCAAATGATTATGAAAGAACCTATAAAGATATGAAAGATGTGTTAATTAGTGCAAGAAAAATTGCGAATCGTTTTAAACAGATTGAAAGCGTTGAGTTAGATAGTAAAGATAAGGAATAAATACAGAAACCTTCTACATATACTTCAAATAGGAGGTTTGAATATGTCCATTTTTTATTGTCGCTTGGCGAGTGAAAAAACAAAACGCATGTATCAGTTTTTAAAGAAAGAATGGTGGTGGGATCAACAAGGCGAACTGTATTCACATACAGTGAAGTGGAAAGAAAAGAGCTATACTTTTTGTTTTAAAGGGACACTGATTCAACAAGAAAAAGGAAATGCATTATTATGTAATCATCATATACAAGTGAAGAATGATAATGAGTATTTAATTGCCCTTTATCGCTTACTTAACAATGATGTAAAAAGTTATATTAGTGAGGATTCTTTTTTATTGCTTGATGATGGAGTATCTGTCTTTATATATAGTGGTATTCCTTTGTATTATGCACGTAAAAGGAAAGGGGAAATCTATATTAGTAGCGATAAGTCCTATTTGGAAAAAAACAATATCTTTGCGTTAGAACGCCAAAAAGCTTTGTATTTTTTTAATAATAATCTTAAAACTTTATAAGCTAAAACTCTTGTTGTGAAAGAAAAAGCAACAAGTTTTTTATATTTTAGTGGCAGAAAATCCATAAGTCTTTAGCTTATGGGTAGTTCACAATATGTGATTTCATGTGTGTTTTTATCAAAGTATTGACTTATTAGTGCAGGTAGAGTATGATTGGTTAATCAAGTTAATAGTTAAGTTACTTAACTGTTTGTAAAGGAGGATTTATGGACGCGAAAAAGCTAGCAATACAGCTAAGAGAGATGATGTATTTTTTTGGTAAAAACCAAGTATTAAAGCCAAAGCGAGTACCTTGCATTAAACATCACGATATGATGTTTTTAACAGCAATTGCTAGGTTGGAAAAGCAGCAAGATGGATTTGTCAAAATGAGTGATATTTCTAACTTCTTTAAGATTAGCCCACCAGCAACTTCACAGGCAATCCGTAAGTTTGAAAAAGCGAATTATGTAGAACGAGTTCGTTTAGATCACGATCGCCGTAGTGTGTATATTACTTTGACAAGTAAAGTGAAACAGGAGATGGCAGAAGCAGAAGCACAACTTAATGAAAATTTGGTTTCTTTAATTCATTATCTTGGTGAAGAAGATGCCAAAGAATTAATTAGAATTATGCAAAAAGCAAGTCATTTTCGTGTCCATGAAGAAAAATAAAGGAAGGAGTATCTATGCTTAGACTTACTAAATATTTAAAGAAATTTTGGTTTGCTTTAATTTGTGTGATTGCTTTGTTGTATGGACAAGCACAATGTGAATTAGCATTACCAGATTATATGTCAGATATTGTTTCTATCGGTGTCCAATCGAGTGGAATTGAAAATAGCGTTCCACAACTTGTAAGTAAAGAAACATATGAACATTTGCAAATTTTTATGAATGATGAAGAAAGAAATACATTGGCTACACATTATCGCTTTGTGAATAATGTGGCAAATAAAGATGAATTACCTTATGAAATCAGTGATAAAACGCTTAAAAAAGGTGTATATGTGATTAAAGAGCAAGCTTCTTTAACAAATCAAACGTTAAAGGAGGCAATGGTAGAGCCGCTTATGTTAGTTTCTGGAATTAACGCTTCCATTAATGGAAAATCAAATGCAGTTATAAGTAAAGATGATGATTCCTTTAGTGAGATGATGGAAAATATACCTGCTGGTATGGACATTTTTAGTGCGATGTCTTTAATGCCACAAAATAACATTGACAAAATGCGTACCAATGTACACAAACAAATGAGTGTATTAGGAGAAAGCAGTGTGGATTTAGCTGGTGCCTCTATGGTAAAAGTAGAATATGATACACTCGGTGTCGATACCTCTGCGATTCAAATTAATTACATTTGGCGTATTGGGTTACAGATGTTAAGTATTTCTTTTGCTGGTGTTTTATGTGCCATCATCGTTGGTTATTTCTCCAGTCGTATTGCTGCTGGTGTTTCAAGAAGTTTGCGTAAAGATACTTTCAACAAGGTTGAATCTTTTTCCAACAGTGAATTTAATAAATTCTCAACGGCTTCTTTAATCACTAGAACAACCAATGATATTCAACAAATTCAAATGGCTTTAACAATGATGCTTCGTTTTATGATTTACTCACCAATTATGGGGATAGGGGCAATTATTCGTGTGCTTGATTCTGATGGCAGTATGATTTGGATTATTGCGGCAACTGTTATCTTGATCATGATTATTATTAGTACCTTAATGGCGGTTGTTGGTCCTAAATTTAAAGCGATGCAAAAATTAGTTGACCGTTTAAATTTAGTAATGCGTGAACAGTTAAGTGGTATGTTAGTCATTCGTGCCTTCCATAATGAAGAAGAAGAAAGCAAGAAGTTTGAAATAGCAAATCAGGATATGAGTAAAACCCAAGTGTTTACATGGCGTTCTATGTCTTTAATGATGCCTACGATTATGTTTATCATGAACTGTGTATCATTGCTTATTATTTGGGTTGGTTCTCATCAAGTTGATTTAGGAACGATGCAAGTAGGGGATATGATGGCATACATGCAATATGCAATGCAGATTATCATGTCTTTCATGTTTATTGCAATGATTGCCATATTTATTCCTAGAGCTTCAGAATCAGCAAGACGTGTTTTTGAAGTAATGGATACACCGTTGTCAATTTGTGATCCTAGCGTTTCAAAACAGCCACTACAAAAAGGAACAGTAAGATTTAATAATGTAAGTTTTGCCTATCCAAATGCAGAGGAAGAAGTATTAAAAGGCATTGATTTTGTGGCTAACCCTGGGGAAACAACTGCTTTTATCGGTAGTACAGGTAGTGGAAAAAGTACGATTATCAATTTAGTTCCTCGTTTCTTTGATGTAAGTAGTGGAAGTGTGGAAGTAGATGGTGTTGATGTTAGAGAAATGAGTCAGCACGATTTGCGTGATAAAATTGGTTTAGTGCCACAAAAAGGACAGTTATTTGCAGGAACGATTGCTTCTAATATTAAATATAGTGATGAAACAATGAGTGATGAGCAAATGAAAGAAGCTGCACGTATTGCTCAGGCTAGTGAATTTATTGAAAGTAAGCCAGAAGGGTATGATACAGAAATTGCACAAGGTGGAGGAAATGTATCAGGTGGTCAAAAACAGCGTATTTCCATTGCAAGAGCGATTGCGAAACAACCTGAAATCTTTATCTTTGATGATAGTTTTAGTGCGTTAGATTTTAAAACCGATGCAAAACTGCGTGAAGCATTAAATGAATTATGTGCAAAAACAAGAAGTACCATGTTAATTGTTGTACAACGAGTATCCTCTATTATGCATGCAGATCAGATTGTTGTTTTAGAGGAAGGTAGAATGGTAGGAAAAGGAACACATAAAGAATTGATGAAAAATTGTCCTGTTTACCAAGAAATTGCCTATTCACAATTAAGTAAGGAGGAGCTTGAAAATGAGTAATACACAAGTAAGAAAAGCTCCAAGAGGCCCAATGGGAGCACATGGTCCAATGGGTAGTGGACGTCCTGGAGAGAAAGCAAAAGACTTTAAAGGTACAATGCGACAATTGTTGAAATATTTAGGCCGTTATCAGTGGTTATTATTCATTGCGATAATCTTTGCTATTGGTAGTACGATTATTGTCATTATAGGACCAGATATCTTAGGTGATGCCACAACACTATTGGCGAATGGATTAAGTGCCAAAGCAATGGGAAGTGGTAGTATCGACTTTGATGGAATCTTTGATATTATTATTCAATTAGTAGGTTTATATATCTTTTCCATGGTTTGTGGTTATGTGCAAGGTTTCATTATGGCAACCATTGCCCAGAAAACTTCTTATAATTTACGAAAAGAATTATCAGAAAAAATTAATCACTTACCATTAAGTTATTTTGATAAAACAAGTCAAGGTGATGTTTTAAGTAGAGTAACCAACGATATTGATACGATTGGTATGAGTTTAAACCAAAGTTTAGCACAAGTGATTTCATCAATTGTGCAAGTATTAGGAATCGCCTTTATGATGATTAAAATTTCATGGATTATGTCATTAGTGGCATTCTGTGTATTACCTGTTTCAGGTATATTGATCATGCTTGTTACAAAACGCTCGCAAAAATATTTCGTTGCACAACAACGCTCACTAGGTTTAGTTAATGGGCATGTGGAAGAAATGTATGGTGGACATACGATTGTGAAAGCATTCAACGGTGAAAAAGATTCTTTAGCACAGTTTAATGAATACAATGATCAGTTATATAACTCAGCTTGGAAATCACAATTTTTATCAGGATTGATGCAACCAATTACTCAATTTATCGGTAATATAGGTTATGTATTTGTTGTTTTAGTTGGTGGTATTTTAGCGACACATTCACAAATTACAATCTTTGGGATTGTATTAACAGGGGTAAGTGTAACGATTGGTAATATTCAATCCTTTATACAATATGTTAGAATGTTCAATCAACCGATTGCACAAGCCGCTCAAATTATGAATATGATGCAAAGTACAGCAGCGGCAGGTGAGCGAGTATTTGCATTCTTGAATGAAGCAGATGAAACAAAAGAAAGTGAACAGCCAATTGAAATTTATGATGATAAAGGGCATGTTGTTGTCGATGGTAGTGTTGCGTTTGAAGATGTGCGTTTTGGATATACAGCAGATAAGATTGTCATTAAGCACTTTAGTATGTTTATTAAAGATGGACAAAAAGTAGCCATTGTGGGACCTACTGGTGCAGGAAAAACAACCATTGTAAAATTGTTAATGCGTTTTTATGAATTAAATAGTGGAACGATTTATGTGGGTGGACATGACATCAAAGAATATCGCCGAGAGGATTTAAGAAGTTTATTTGGTATGGTATTGCAAGATGCATGGTTATTCAATGGGAGTGTGATGGATAACTTACGCTATTCTAAATTAGATGCCAGTGATGAAGAGGTATACGCTGCCACAAAAGCAGCCCATGTGGATCATTTTATTAAGACGTTGGAGCATGGTTATGAAACGATGTTGAATGAAGAAACAAGCAACATTTCACAAGGACAAAAACAGTTGTTGACGATTGCTCGTGCTTTCTTAGCGGATCCTAAAGTATTAATTTTAGATGAGGCGACAAGTAATGTAGATACAAGAACAGAAGTATTGATTCAAGAAGGTATGGAAAAATTGATGAAAGGAAGAACTTCTTTCATTATTGCCCATCGTTTATCAACAATTCGTAACGCTGATATTATCTTAGTTATGAATGAAGGAGATATTGTCGAAGTGGGAGATCATGAAGAACTGTTAGCTCGTAATGGTTTCTATGCAAACTTATACAATTCACAATTCTCACAGGAAGAAGAGTAAGCAATAAAGAGGCGAAAAATGCCTCTTTATTGCTTTAAAAAGGACATGTTAAGAAAATTTGCGTAAAAAGTAAGTAGATTTGCTAGCTATTTAGTTGTTTGTTGTCTATAATTTGAAGCAAGATGAAGGAGTGAAAAGATGTTAGGAGAAAAATTATTGGCACTACGAAAGAAATAAGGATATTCTCAACAAGAAGTGGCAGATTTGTTAGCAGTAAGTAGACAGAGTGTATCCAATTGGGAATTAGATCAATCCATTCCAACAATTGATAAAGCGAGTCAAATGGCAAAACTGTATCATATTAGTTTAGGTGATTTATTAGATCATGAAATCGTTGTTGCACATAAGGAAAACAAAAGGGATATTCATGTGTTAAAGCGATTAATCAATAAAACATGTACACTAGATTGTTATGATATGGATTTGTGGCTTGATTCAGTATCTTCAAAGCAAATTAAAGTGCTTGATATTAATGAGGATTGGGTAAAAATTGAATACGAAAGAGTTAAAAAAGGGGCATTGATAAAGAAAGAAAAAGTTGTTAAGCTGATTGAATTATCAAGTGTTAAAGGTTTTTCTAGGGTAGGTGATGAATGATGGCATTCTTTATTTCATTTTTTGCATTAATTGTTTCTATTTATGCATTGTATCAGATTAATGAAATGAAAAAAGATAAAAAAGAAGAGAAAGTAAAAGGCGAAAATAAAGAGAAACAGATTCGTGAGAGTTTTATTGCCTTAAAAGGACACAATTGCGAAATAATAGTGTCGAAAACGATGCCTTTTATTGATGTGATGTACTCATATGAAGGAATTATTCTTGATGTAGATGATGAATGGGTAGTGATTTGCAATACAAAAGGAAAGAAACAGATTGAAAAAATAATTCGGATTTGTTGCATCAAAGATGTTAAACAGTTGAATGCTTAAAAAAGGGATCAAATAATAATAGATTCCTTTTTTATAGCGTATAAATACATGATGGTAGAAGAAGTTTATGACAATAATTGAAAAATAAGTTTCAATTTTGTGTATAATAAAAGTATGAATTTAAAAGAATTAAAGATTAGTGATAAAAAAATAGCGATTCTTCAACAGATGAAAATTAATAGTGTGATGGATTTATTGATGCACTATCCTTTTCGTTATGAAGAAAATATTGTAAAGTCTTTTGAGGAGTGGGAAAAAGGGGATAAAGTCTGTTTTGAAGCAACCATTATTTCTGCTGCTCATGTTTCAAGGTATGCTTATAAGAAAAGTATGACACGATTTAAGGTGTTGTATGAACACATTGAGTTAGATATTACCTTGTTTAATCGACCTTGGGTGAGTGCTTTTCAAATCGGGAAAAAAATGAGTATCTTTGGTAAATATGATGGGAATTATCGTGTTACTTGTATGAATTATAATAGTGAGCCATTAGATACGCAATTAGGTATGATTCCTGTATACAATGTCAAAGAAGGAATTTCTCAAAAAGAAATCCATAAATATATACAAAAAGGATTATCTTTATGTACGATTCTTGATTTTATTCCACAAGAATATCGCCATAAATATCGTTTGATTAGTAAAGTAGATGCACTTAAGCAAATTCATTCACCGACCGATAAAGAGGGGTTAAAACAAAGTTTGCGTACTTTAAAATATGAAGAATTTTTAAAGTTTCAATTACAGATGCAATACATGAAACAGATGAATACAACGATGAGTGGATTAGCCAAAGTCTTTGATGAACAAGCGATTGCTCACTTTATTAAACGTTTACCTTATGCACTAACTAACGGACAAAAGGGTGCTGTTGATGATATTTTACATGATTTGCAAAGTGAGCGTGTTATGTATCGTTTAGTACAGGGAGATGTTGGTTGTGGAAAAACGTTAGTTGCAGCGATTGGTATGTATGCATGTGTTTGTGCTAAGAAACAAGTAGCTATGTTGGCACCAACAGAAATATTGGCAAAGCAACATTACCAAAACTTATGTACTTTGTTTGCTCTGGAAGATATTAAGATTGCTATGTTGTATGCATCAATGAAAAGTAGTGAAAAAAAGAGCGTGTTGACACAAATAGCTGATGGAAGCATTGATATGATTGTTGGGACACATGCTTTATTTCAAGAAGATGTAAAGTATGCCAATTTAGGAATGGTAGTGGCTGATGAACAACATCGCTTTGGGGTTGAACAAAGAAGAAAATTGTTGGAAAAAGGGGACAAGGTTGATTTTTTGTTAATGAGTGCGACACCGATCCCTCGTACCTTAGCTGTTTCGTTGTATGGCGATATGGAAGTATCCACGATTGACACGATGCCAAAGGGGAAAAAGGAAATTCAAACGATTTATGTAAAAGAAGATAGTTTAAAAAGTGTACTTATGGACATACTACAAATGATTGATGAAGGCATACAGTGTTATATTGTTGCCCCTGCAATTGAAAAAAATGATGAATATTCAATGCGTAATGTGGAACAATTGTATGCAAGTATGAATCAAGTACTAGGTAAAAAATATCGCATTGGTTTACTACATGGGAAAATGAGTAGTGAAGAAAAAGATGAAACGATGCAGCGATTTTTAAATCATCAATACGATATTTTGATAACAACCACCGTTATTGAAGTTGGCGTTGATGTGAAAAATGCAAATATCATGGTTATTTATGATGCACATCGTTTTGGTATGAGTCAAATTCATCAATTAAGAGGGCGAGTTGGTAGAGGTAAATTACAAGGATATTGTTATTTAGTGAGTGGGACAAAAGAGGAACAAGCACAAAAACGTTTACAACTACTTGCCGATACAAGTGATGGTTTTATGATTGCCCAAGCAGATTTACATTTGCGTGGTGCTGGTGATTTACTTGGTGTTCGTCAAAGTGGAATCAGTGGTTTTATTTTAGGAGATATTATTAATGATCATGCGATATTAGAAGTTGCAAAGCAAGATGCTATTGAAATTTTGTCAAAAATTACACAATATCCACTTGTGAAGACATTTGTTTTGAAAAAAGATTATACATCTTATTTAGATTGAGATATACTATTAGAGTATGTAAAGTATGGAGGAGCATTATGAAAGATATTTTTGAGTGGTTAGATAGTAGAAATATTCCCTATCGAAACCGTAGTTTAATAGAACAAGCATGTACACATACATCGTTTTTAAATGAACATCGTCAATTAAAAGGGGACAATGAACGTTTAGAATTTATGGGGGATGCTGTTTTGCAGTTGTATTCTACTACCCTATTATTTAATCGTGAACCAGCGTTGAGTGAAGGGGATATGACACGTTTACGCTCACAATTAGTTCGAGAAGAAGCATTATCGAAATATTCACGCCAATTAAACTGGAACCAGTTTATTATGTTGGGTATTGGCGAAGAAAAAAATGGTGGTAGAGAAAGAGATTCTATCTTAGCGGATATGTTTGAAGCTATTTTAGGAGCTATTTACATTGATTGTGGCTATGATGCAGCATCAAAGATTTTAGATGAAGTATTAGTACCGCAATTAGTGGAACACAGTGATGAATTAGTCGTTGATTATAAAACCAAATTACAGGAGTTTATTCAAGCAGATACAAGAAATACAGTAACTTATAACCTTGTGAAATCTGTTGGACCAAGCAACAGCCCAACCTTTTATATCGATGTTGTTTTAGATGGTATTGTCCTTGGTAAAGGAGAAGGACCTTCCAAGAAAAAGGCGGAACAAGCAGCTGCTAAAAATGCATTTGAAAAGCTGGTGAAGTAAATGAAAACAATCAAAAGAGTGATTTTATGTTTTGTTTGTACATTCATGATTCATTCTACACTATTTACTTTTAACGTGCTTAAAGCAAAGGAGTCTGTAAAGCATGATTCCTATACAGCGATGATGAAAAGTGATGAGGTGGATTTATACAGTCAAAATGCGATTCTCATTAATTTGAATGATGATCGCATTTTATATGAGAAACAAATAAAAGAAAAAATTTATCCAGCTAGTATGACAAAAATTATGACAACACTTGTCGCCATTGAAAAGATTGATGATTTAGATGCGAGAGTGAGTATTACACAGGATATGTTAGCTGGCTTAAGGGAAGCGAATGCGAGTGTAGCTGGCTTTCGTGTAGGCGAAAGTGTTTCTTATCGTGATTTATTATATGGTATTTTATTACCTTCAGGTGCCGATGCATCACGAGCTATTGCGTTTTCTATTTTCCAAGATGAAGAACACTTTGTGCAGGCGATGAATGAAAAAGCAAAAGCAATAAAAATGAAAGATACCCATTTTGTCAATGTGAGTGGTTTACATGATGATGAACATTATTCCAGTGTTTATGATATTAGTATCTTATTAAGAGAGGCTTTACAAAATGAATTGTTTAAAACGATCTTTTGTACGCCAAGCTATCAATGTGAGAATGGCTTAACCTTGTATTCTACCTTGCAAAGACAGGCATACAATGCACATTTAGATGTCAGCTTTATTGCAGGGGCAAAAACAGGGTTTACGAATGAAGCCTCTTTATGTTTAGCAAGTTATACAAAGATGAATGATGAAGAATATATTATGGTTAGTGCACAAACCAATAGTGATAGTTCTTATCCTTATCATATTGTCGATGCCATTACTTTGTATCAATATGTATTTACACATTATACAAGGGTAAGTGTCGTTCATAAAGATGAGCTTATTAAAAAGGTGATCCTTACACATAGTGCAAAAGATGAGTATCCATTAAAAGCGAAACAGGATATAAATGTATTAGTAAAAGATGGAAATGTCGATCATATTAAAATTGTATACGATGGTAAAACACATGTAGAAGCACCTTTATTTGTCGATGATAAGATCGCTACTTTAAATGTATATGATGGCAAAGACGTTATTTATAAAGAAGATATATATTTACAAGAAAATATAGAAAAAGATAGTATTGCTTACTATTTTCATCATCTTGATCGTTTTGTGATGGATTTTAAATATGTGATTATAACATGCGTTGCACTTATTTTCGTGTCTTTAACGTATTTAAAATATAAAAAACAAAAATAAAAGGGGGAATTTTTTTGCTTACAATCATAGAATATTTGGTATTGGCACTATTTACCGTTCTACTTTCGATTGAATTGTCAAAATGTGTCGATGCCTTAGATAAAAAAACGAATCTTTCTGGTGCATTTATCGGAGGAGTGATGCTCGCAGCTGTTACTTCTTTACCAGAGTTATTCACTTCTTTAACGGCTGTTTTATATTTACATAAACCACAGTTAATTCAAGGAAATGTATTGGGGAGTAATATATTTAATTTAACTATTTTTGCGTTAGTACTGATTTTGTTTACAAAAGCATATAAACGCTCACAAATTGCGAAGTCGCAAAAAACATTATTATACTTTTGTATCGTGATGTTTTTGTGTGTCATTTATGCATTGTTTCATCAAGTAGAAGTTTCCTTAGGGATTAGCCAAGTGCATCTAATGAGTATTGTGATGATCATCTTATATATCTTTTCAACCATCATGGCAAAAGATGATAATAGTGTGGAAAGTGGCGAAGATGATGTTGATATGAGTTTAAAACAAGCAATTGTTCGTTTTATCGTATTTGCCGTTTTATTAGTCATCGTTTCTATTTTATTAACGCAGGTGAGTGATCAATTATCTGCACAGTTACACTTAGGGGCAACAGTAGCAGGGGCAATCTTTCTTGGGGTGGCAACCTCTTTACCAGAGCTTAGTTCTTCTTTATCGCTTGCCAAAATGGGTAATTTCAACGCATCAATCGCTAATGTTGTGGGTAGTTGTGTTTTCAATTTCACGATTTTATGCTTTGCAGATTTAATTTATGCAGGTGGTGGTATTTATGGCTATGACTACCAAGCACTAATATTCTCTATTTTTGGTATCGTATCTTGTGTGTTGACAATCTTTAGTTTAAAACAACAATTAAGTGTAAAATGGCTTCGTTTGCTAGGAATCTGCATCATGCTTAGTTATGTTGCCAGTGTTGTTTTATCAATGTAAAATAAAAGCTGTAAAGTAACCAGAAGTCGAAATGATTTCTGGTTATTTCTTTCTTTATTAGATAGGGAAGTGTGGTATAATAAAAGGCAGAAATGAGTGAGAAAATGAATGAAATTTATGAGCTAGCCCAAAAACTAAAAATGAACGATAGTGATTTGCACAGTTTTGAAAAAGCTGTTTTTTTAAACGTGCCAGTCTTTCATAAAGTGAGTAATTGCATGAATTTAGCAATTGAATTTGAATCTTTACTACCATACCATGTGTATGATGTTTTTGTGTCTAAATTAAAACTGCATTTAAAATGTCGAGTATCCTTGCAGATGAAAAATCGACAACAGGATTATGATGTGATTGATATGAATAAATATGTGAAGCAACTAGCCCAAGAAGATCCCTATTTAAAGGTGTTTATGAATGCTTTTCCAGCATATGAAAAAGGTGTTTTAACCTATAAATATATTCGTGAAGAAGAGCGAAAAATGGCAAGTGATAATGCAAAGCGTTTACAAGAACAATTGCTTTTTTATGGGATTGATTGTGAAGTTGTAGTAGCTTCGCTAAGCGTCGATATTGAAATGAAAAGTGTAGAAGCGAGTGTTCAGGAAGAAAAACGTCCAGTGGAAGTGTATAAACAAGAACCTAAATCATTCAAACGTAAAAATGTAAAAGAGTATATGGCAATGCCGATCAAAGATTTAACAGATGGAATGTTTGATATAAAAATTCAAGGGAAGATTTTTGATAAAGAAAACATTGAGATGCGTAATGGGAAAATTCGTCAAAATTTGTATATTACAGATTTAAATGAAGCGATCAGGATGCAGCGTTTTGAAAGAGGGAATTTAACGTTAGAAGTGTTAAATGAAATTAATGCAGGGGATTATGTAGTTGCGTATGGAAGTGTAGAATACAATAAGTTTACTCGTGATAATGTGTTTAAAGTTATACAGATTGATAAAATTCAAGAAGTAAAACGAGTGGATCGTGCAAAAAAGAAACGCGTTGAATTGCATACGCATACTAAGTTTTCTGAGATGGACGGTGTTTGTGATATTTCTGAATACATTAAACAGGCAGCTGCATGGGGACATAATGCCATCGCCATTAGTGATCATATGGTGGTGCAAGGTTTTCCAATGGCACAAGAGGTTGTTGCCAACATCAATAAACAAGAACGTGAAGTTCCTTTTAAGATGTTGTATGGTGTTGAAATGAACATGGTTGATCCACAGCTTAATATTGTTAGAAATGTAGCAGACATTGAATTGGAAAAAGGTCGTTATTGTATTTTTGACTTAGAAACCACAGGGTCATCTTCTAAGTATGATCATATTATTGAATTTGGTGGGCAGATTATGGACGAGCGTAATATTGTCGGTTCTATGCAGACTTTTATTAAACCACCTGTCCCTATTAGTGCTTTTACCACTAATCTAACAGGAATTAGTGAAAATGATGTTGTGGACGCAAAGCCGATTGAAGAAGTGATTGATGATATTTTAGCATTCATTGGTGATCGTATTTTAGTTGCCCATAATGCCGATTTCGATGTTACCTTCTTAAATGATCTATTAGTGCGTTTAGGACGTGAGCCACTAAAAAATCCAGTCATTGATACCTTAGATTTAGATCGTAGTTTGCATAAGGAGCGTAGAGCACATCGTTTAGGGAATGTGGCTCGATATTATGGCATTAAATACGATGAAGATGGAGCACATCGTGCGGATTATGATGCCAATGTGTTAGTTGAAGTGTTTTTGCATATGTTAAATGAAATGCCAAATATTCATACGCTTGAACAATTGAGTCAAATGTATGATGAAAGCTGTTTTACAAAAGTAAGAACAAAACATGTTACTGTTTTGGCAAGAAATGCACAAGGTTTAAAGGAATTGTTTGAACTTGTATCATTATCACATGTTAAATATTTAGCGGAAAAATCAAAAAGTGGAAATACGGTTGTTGCCGAGCCTAGAATTTTGCGTAGTGAGATTGAAAAGCGACGTGTCAATGGCAATTTGTTAATTGGTAGTAGTTGTGTAAATTCCGATGTATTTGAGATTGCCCAAACAAGAGGAGATGTTTATTTAAAACAAGTCATTGATTTTTATGATTACATAGAAGTACAACCATTGCCTGTTTATATGCATTTGGTGCATCGTGGAGCGATTAGTGATGTTGAACGTTTAAAGGAAATTGTCGCAACGATTGTGCGCGTAGGAAAACAATGTAATAAAATTGTGGTAGCGAGTGGAGATGTGCATTATTGTGATCCTAATCAAAAGCAACTTCGAGATATTTATATTGCCGCCCAAGCCGTTGGTGGTGTGCATCACCCATTGTATATTTATAATCAAGAGCGAAGAAGAAATACCCCTGCACCAGATCAACATTTACGCACTACCGATGAAATGCTTTCAGCGTTTGCTTTTTTAGGTGATGAGTTAGCAAATGAAATTGTGGTCGAAAATACGAATCGTATCGCCGATATGGTAGAGCCAATTTATCCTGTAAAGGATCGTTTATATCCACCTTCCATTGATGGTTGTGCACAAAAACTAAGTGATATTTGTTATCAAACGGCACATGAAATTTATGGTGATCCACTACCTGATATTGTAGAAAAACGATTAAAGCGTGAATTAGATAGTATTATTGGTAATGGATTTGAAGTGGTTTATTATGTTTCACACTTACTTGTAAAAAAGAGTTTAGATGATGGATATATGGTTGGTTCTCGTGGATCGGTTGGTTCTAGTTTTGTTGCGACGATGTCTAATATTACGGAAGTAAATCCATTAGCACCTCATTATGTTTGTCCACAGTGTAAATTCAGTGAATTTTTTAGCGATGGTAGAATTGCTTCAGGATACGATTTACCTGATAAGAAATGTCCTAAATGTGGTGCTCAATTACATGTAGATGGACAGGATATTCCTTTTGAAACCTTCTTAGGTTTTGAAGGAGATAAAGTACCAGATATTGATTTGAACTTTTCAGGGGATTATCAACCAACGGCACATGCATATACAAAGGAAGTATTTGGTGAAGACCATGTGTTTAGAGCAGGGACCATTGGTACCGTCGCAGATAAAACAGCCTTTGGATATGTGAAGGGATATTGTGAAGAAATGGGTATTGAAAATATGTCTACTGCACAAACCTTATATTTGTCAAAGCAATGTGCTGGTGTTAAACGAGCAAGTGGACAACACCCAGGAGGAATTATTGTCATTCCTAATGATATGGACGTGCATGATTTTACACCGATTCAATATACTGCCAATGATGCCACTTCCGAATGGAAAACAACGCACTTTGATTTCCACCGTATTCATGATAATGTCTTAAAGTTTGATATTTTGGGACATGTCGATCCTACGGCAATGAAATTTTTAGAGCGTATTAGTGGCTTAGATGTGCGTAAAATACCGATGAATGATCGTGCTACCATGTCGATTTTCTCAAGTGTGGAAGCATTAAATATTGATACAAGCAAAAATACAGAAAAAACAGGGGCAGCAGGGATTCCAGAATTTGGAACTGCCTTTGTGCGTGGGATCTTGGAACTTACAAAACCAACAACCTTTGATGAACTATTAAAAATATCAGGTTTATCGCATGGAACGGACGTTTGGTTAAACAATGCAAAAGATTTGATTGATGCCAATATATGTACACTAAAAGATGTCATTGGTTGTCGTGATGATATTATGGTTTATTTATTGCACAAAGGATTAAAACCGAAATTAGCCTTTACGATTATGGAAAGCGTGCGTAAAGGGAAAGGACTCAAAGAGGAATGGATTCCAGAAATGAAAGCATGTGGTGTGGAAGATTACTACATTGAATCCTGTAAGAAGATTAAATATATGTTCCCAAAAGCACATGCAGTTGCTTATGTTATGATGGCAATTCGTATTGCTTGGTTTAAGGTACATAAACCAATCTTCTATTACTGTATGTTTTTCTCACTACGTTGTGATGCGTATGATATTGAAGCGATGATTCATGGAGAATCGAGTATTCGTATGGTAATGAGTAATATACAAGCTCGTTTAAATAATCCTGAAACAAAGCGTGATGTATCGAAAAAAGAAATGGATACTTTCAATACACTTGAATTAGCATTAGAAATGATTTTGCGAGGGTATCGCTTTGGCAATATTGACTTAATGCGTTCTGATGCAAAAGACTTTATTCCTGATCCAGAAAATCCTAATGTCATATTACCACCATTTGCAAGTGTTGATGGACTAGGGGAAAACGTTGCAATTACGATTGTGGAAGCAAGAAATAAAGGGGCGTTCCTTTCTAAACAGGATTTATCCTCAAGGACAGGATTAAATGGAACAAACATTAAAAAGTTAGAAGAATTAGGGGTATTAAACGATTTACAAAACGAAAATCAAATGTCATTATTTTAAAGAATATAACTAAATGAGGCTACTGAAAAGGTATGCCTTTTTTGATGCAAAAAAGTAAATATTTCCTATACAAAAACAAAGCAAAAGAGTATAATGGTGGTATAAAGTAGCACGAAGTGGTAGAAAGTGGGTGATAATATGTCGGAAACAATGTTATTTAATAGTTTTATTGGTGAATATGCACATAACATTGATAAAAAGGGACGTATTATTATTCCTGCTAAATTTCGTGATGCTTATGAGGGAAAGTTAATCGTTTCCAAAGGGCTAGATGGTTGTTTAAATTTATATACCATTGCTCAGTGGAATCAGATGATGCAACAATTAATGAGTCTTCCTAATACAAAAAAAGAAACGAGATTATTCAAGCGTAATCTAGCTGCCAAAGCAAGTGAATGTGAAATTGATAATCAAGGGCGTATTTTAATTCCTGCGAATCTAGTAAAAGAAGCACAATTACAAAAAGAGTGTTTTGTGATTGGAACTGGTAATACCGTTGAAATTTGGTCGAAGGAAAGATGGGACGCTTACAACGAAGAACATAGCGATGATTTTGAAGAAGTCGCAGAAACATTAACGGAGTTTTTGATATAGATGGAACATTACAGTGTGTTGTTAAAGGAATGCATTCATTACTTAGCGATTAAGGAAGACGGTATCTATGTAGATGGAACACTCGGTAGAGCAGGGCATAGCAGTGAAATATTAAAAAGATTAACAAGTGGTCATCTATATGCATTTGATAAAGATCAAGAGGCCATTGAACAATGCAATATAAAATTAAGTGCAATTAGTGATCGTTTCACATTAATTCACAGTGATTTTTCCACAATGAAAGATATATTGCAACAGCAAGGAGTAGAAGGAATTGATGGCTTACTATTAGATTTAGGGGTAAGTTCACCACAATTTGATGAAGCAAAGCGTGGTTTCTCCTATCGTTTTGATGCAAGGTTAGATATGCGTATGGATCAAAGTCAGCCATTAAGTGCTTATGAAGTAGTGAATACATATGCTTATGAAGATTTGGTTAGAATATTTTTCAAATATGGGGAAGAAAAGTTTGCTAAACAAATCGCTCGTAAAATTGAACAAAAAAGAGTTATAAAACCAATTGAAACAACATTTGAACTAGTTGATGTAATTAAATCAGCATTACCAGCTAAGGTGTTAAATAGCAAAGGACACCCAGCTAAAAAGATATTTCAAGCAATTCGCATTGAAGTGAATGATGAATTAGCTAGTTTGAAAAAAACATTAGATGAGATGATTCCTTTTTTAAAGGTAAATGGCAGAATCTGTGTGATTAGTTTTCATTCTTTGGAAGATCGCATTGTCAAAGAAACATTTAATACCTATGCGAAAGCAGAAAAGGTAGATAAACGTATTGTGATGATGCCAGATGAAATTGAAGAAAAACCTTATCGGTTAGTAGAAAGAAAGCCAATTTTGGCAGATGAACAAGAATTGATGGAAAATAAACGTTCGCATAGTGCGAAATTAAGAGTGTTAGAAAGGATAAAATAGTATGGCGAAGATTATCAAGAGAAAAAGAAGAATTAAAGTAGAAAGCTTAATTACCATTGTTTTTGCAGTTGCTTGCATTTCATTTTTATTTTCAATTACTGTATTACGTTCACAAAATGTGTTATTATCAAGAGCGAGCAATGAAATTGAAAGAAGTAATGATAAATTAGCGAATGATGTAGCTAATTTAGAAGTAGAAGTAAAACAACTTGATAATCGTGATCGTATTTTGGAAATTGCCAAAGAACATGGTTTAAGTGTCAATCAAGATAGCATTGTGTCTGTTGTGAGTGATGGCGAATAAAAAAGAGAATCAAGGGTAGGGAGAATAATTCAATAGTCTGGGGGATTTTCATGGTAAAACGTAGAAATCGATACATACAAACAAATAAAAGAGTCATTAAAATTATGATTTTTTTCTCTATCATTATGACATTGGTAGTTTCCAATGTCCTTTTTACTATGATAAGTGGAGAACATTTTCGTAGTGGAAAAAATGTGTTAGCTTTCAATAGTAGTGATAATATTGTACAGGAAATCGTGAGTGCTAATCGTGGCTCTATTTATGATCGTAATAAAGAAGTAATTGCACAGGATATTAAAGCGTATAATTTATTAGCCATTGTCGATGAAAATCGTGTCAATGCTAGTGATGAGCCTGCCCATGTGGTTGATGTGGATAAAACGGCGGAAGCATTGGCTCCTATTTTAGAGGTAGAAGCTGATAAATTAAAAAAGATTTTAAATGATGCGATAAAAGCAAAACAGTACCAAACGGAATTTACACCGTATGGAAAAAGGTTGAGTGCCCAACAGAAAGAAGACATAGAGGCATTGAAATTACCTGGTTTGGAGTTTGTAGAATCTAGTGATCGTGTATATCCTATTGGTACGTTAGCATCACAGATGATTGGTTATGCACAATATGATTATGATGAAGAACGTATTAAAGGTGTGATGGGGATTGAACAGTTCTACGATGATGAATTAGCGGGTAGTGATGGTAAAATCTCATATCAGAAAGATAGTACAGGATATTATTTACCGAAAACTAAAAAAGTGTTAAAAAATGCAGAAAATGGGAATGATATATATTTAACGATTGATAAAAATGTACAGCTAGCTGTGGAAAAAGCATTGAGTGAAACAATGGAAACTAATAGTGCAGAAAAAGCATGGTGTGTGGTCATGGAGGCAAAGACAGGGAAAGTGCTAGCACAAGCTGGTTATCCTACTTTTGATTTAAATGATCGTAGTGAAATTAAGGAATTTACGAATTTACCATCAGAATTTGGTTTTGAACCTGGTTCTGTTATGAAACCATTTGTGATTGCAGGAGCAATGGAAGATGGTGTATATAATGGAAGTGCAACGTTTCCTTCGCATGCGACAAGTATGGGTTTAGATGCCAATGGTAATTTAGCATATGTAAATGAGGGAAGTAATAATTGGTTAATTACGGTAAATGATGCGGAAGGAAAAGACTATGGAACGATTTCATACGATGAAGGTTTAATTCGTTCTACGAATACCGTAATTGCGAATTTGTTCATCAATTATTTTAACGTGAATCGTAATATTGAATATTTAAAGAAATTCGGTTTCTTTGATTATTTGAATATTGACGGTTTAATGGAAACAAAAGGATTATTAAATACACAAAGTGTAACAGATAAAATTACACTAGGTTTTGGACAGGGATCACAGGTCAGTGCATATCAGTTAATTGAAGCCTATTCTGCCTTGTTTGGTGATGGGTGTACAGTGAAACCATATGTGATTGATAAAATTGTGAATCCGAATACAGGGAAAACAACATACAAAGGAAAAAGCCAAAAATCAGAACAAATCATCTCCGCAGATACAGCAAAACAAGTACAGGCATTATTAAAGCGAGTGGTAGATGAGCCTTATGGGACTGCACATTCTTATCAGATGAGTGATGTAAGTATGATGGCAAAAACAGGAACAGGGGAAATTGCCGTAGATGGTAGGTATTCAAGAAGTATATTCACTAGTTCTATTATGGCAGCAGCTCCTGCTGAGAATCCTGAAGTAATTGTCTATTATGCATTTCAAAGTGGAAATATTAAAAATTATGATCGCTCTTTCTTTAAAGAAATTGTAAGGGAGGCGTTATTGGCAGTGAGTGGATATGAAAATGCAAATACAAATGAAAGTGCAACCGTAGCGAATTTTAATACCTTTACAATGCCTTCGTTGGTGAATCATTCAACTACTTATGCACAGGAAAAGTTAGCTCCATATACAAGTAATGTTGTTTATATTGGCGATGGATCAACCATCATTTCCCAATATCCGAATGCAGATACTTCTACTATTTCCTCACAGAAAATTTTCTTACTAACAGATGGTGTGAATATTACAATGCCTAATATGAGTGGCTGGACAAGAAAAGATGTAAAACTGTTTGCAAAGTTAAGTAACATTAGTATTGAAACAAATGGTTCAGGTGCCGTTGTTTCTCAAAGTGTAGCAGAGGGAACGATTATTAATAATGATAGTAAGGTTAGTGTGGAATTAAAATAATATGATTATTTGTCAACGATAGCTTATTCTTGATGTGTACCTATACATCAAAATAAGCTATTTTTTATAACATTTCATAAATAGTAAGGTTTAATAATAACGAAATCAATAAAAAAATGGCACTAATTGTATCGTTGACTAGATTTACTAGAAATAGTAAGATAAAAAAGAAGGGTGGGACACTGTAATGAAAAAGTGGACGAAACGAGATAAATGCTCAGTGCAGTTAAAAAACTGATGACAGATTGTACTGAGCAAAAATAATAAATGTTATCGGGCATAACTGCACTTTTTAAGAAGTTGACAAAAAAGGAGCAGATTTATGGAAAAAGAAAGATTAAAAAAACTACTTTTAGATGAGGAAAAGAAAGCTTTCATAGGCTGGGATTTCTCTTATTTGCATGGTCGAATAAAAGATGAACAATTTGATTGGGATTATGAAACAATCATTAGACAATATTTAGAAACAGATATGCAATTGTTGGATATGGGAACTGGTGGTGGAGAATTTTTATTAACACTACAACACCCTTATCATCATACCTCCGTTACTGAAGGCTATTTAGCGAATTATAAGCTATGTCTAAAGACATTAGCACCTTTAGGTATACAAGTGAAAAGAAACGATGATGTGCAGCATATACCCTATCCAGATCATTCATTTGATATTGTTATCAATCGCCATGAATCCTATGATTTAGCAGAAGTGAAACGGGTGTTAAAAGAAAATGGAATCTTTATTACGCAACAGATAGGAAAGCAAAATGATGTTGATTTAGTCGAAAGAGTCTTAAATAAAAAAGTAAGTGTCGATTCACAAAACGATTTAACTCATGCATTGCAAAAAGCAAAAGAGTTAGGGTTCAGAGTGCTTATGGCAAAAGAGGCAATCACACCAATTCTTTTTTATGATTTAGGGCATTCGTCTATTTTGCGAAAATTATTTCATGGGAATTTGTCGGCTTTACTGTAGATAAGTGTTTTTCTCAATTATTAAAGATGCAAGAAGAAATTGAGAAAAACGGCTATATCGAAGGCAAAGAACATCATTATCTAATGGTGATGAAAAAATAAAGAAGTTGATTTAGAGATATAGTTTACTATCAAAATAAGCATGTATTAACACCTATTAAGGCAGTTAACACATGCTTATTATTATTTATCTAATTCATCAAAGCGAGCTTTCATGGTTGGATTTTTACTAACTAATTTTTTAACGCTTAAATCCTCTGCTTTATTATTTGCTAATCGTAAATTGTTTTCTGATGATAATAATGCATCTTTTGTTTTTTGTAGATGAATGATTGTTTTATCAATTTCATCTATGGCTGTTTTAAAACGTCTGCTTGCTAAATCGTAATTTCTAGCAAATGCGTCTTTAAAAGTGTTTAAATCATCTTCAAAGCGAGTAATATCAATGTTTTGTTCTCTGATTAAAGCAATCTCTTGTTTGTATTTTAAAGAATTCATAGCAGCATTTCTAAGTAGGGTAATGATAGGAATAAAAAACTGTGGGCGAATAACATACATTTTTTCATATTCATACGATACATCAACAATCCCATTATTATAAAAATCATTGTCATTTTCTAGCATAGAAACTAAAATAGCGTATTCACAATTTTTTTCTTTACGATCTTTATCTAACTCTTTAAAAAAATGTTCATTTTTCTTTTTTGTTGCTGTTTGATCCTCTTCATTTTTCATTTCAAACATAATGGAAATAATCTCTGTTCCATTACTATCTACCTCACGATAAATGTAATCCCCTTTACTTCCTGTTCGTATATCGTTATCTTTACCAAAATATGCATTAGGGAAAGCACTCATACGAATTTTATTAAATTCATTTTCACAATGTTTTTCTAAACTTTCACCAATCATCTTGGTAGATTGTTTTGCCCTAAAATCCTTATAAAAAGCAATGACTTCATCTTTTTGTTTTAATTCCATCTCATACTTTTCTTTAATCGAATTTTTTTCATTTTCAATCTTTGCTTCTTGAATTTTAATGGTTGAAGAAAGTCTTTCTAGTTCTTGTTGCTTTTGTGATTCTACTTGTTTAATCGCTAATTGTTTTTCACTTTCTATCGTTTTTAAGTTTGAAGAAAGCTCAATAATTCTTTTTTCACGTTCAGCGATTTCTTTCTCCATTTCTGCACGAATATTATTTTCCACTAATACTTTTTGTTCATGAAAGTTATGAATCTGTCCTTTTAATTGAATAATCTCGTTTTCCTTTTGTGATAATTCTTCACGATAAGCATTTTTGGCTTTTTCCTCTTTCAGTTTCATCTCACTAGTATATTGTACTTTCGCCTGTTCTAATTTCTCGTGTATTTCTTGATTGAATTCTTTTGTGCGTATTTGATTTAAAATATCTGCGTAGCTTTCTTTATCAATGGTAAATAGTTTGCCACAATGAGGACATTTAATTTCATTCATGTGTATTCTCCTTTATTTATGATTCACGTTTTGTTCATTAGCATTATAGCATAATTCGTATCAATTATCTTTGTTTTTACCCTATTGAAATGAGCATTTACTATCTGGAAAAGGAAACAATGAAACCTGCTTATTTAGTTGAAAAAAGAATGATACCTAGTAGGTTCATTCTCTTTGTTGCTTACGATTGTTCCTTTTGTGTAAGACGCATTTCTTTTAATACTTTTTTAAAAGAAATAACAAATAAAGTAACGGTTGTACAAACAGCGATAAAGTCGGCAATTGGTTCTGCTAAAAAGACAGCCATAACTTGATTGCTAAAGAAGTTAGGTAAAATAAAGATGAGTGGAATTAATAAGATGATTTTTCTTAAAACGGCTAAAAAGACCGATTTTTTAGCATCACCTAGGGCAATAAAGGTTTGTTGGCAAGCAATCTGTGCACCAAAGATACAAGAACTAGCCATGTAAATACGCATTGCCCAAACACTAAAAGCAGATAGTTGTGCATCTTTTGTGAAGATAGAAACAAAGATTTGTGGCATGAATACGCTGATTGCCCAAATTATAGTAGAAAAACTCAAACAGCTGATTAATAGCAGTTTAAATGTTTTTGCGACACGTTGTGCATTATTGGCACCATAATTATAAGAGATAATTGGTTGTGCACCTTGTGTTAATCCTTGTAAAGGCAACATTGAAAATTGCATTATACTTGTTAAAATAGTCATTGCACCAACGGCTATATCACCACCGTAACGAAGTAAAGAGGAATTGAAACAAACAGCGATGACACTTTCGGTAAACTGCATGATAAAAGGAGAAACACCTAATGCTAAACAAGGGAAAACAATGTGTTTTGCTAATTTGAAATTTTCTTTTTTAATGCGAAGGTAGCTTTTTTTAGATGTTAAAAATTTCACTACCCAAATTGATGAAATTGCTTGTGAAATAATTGTTGCTAAAGCAGCTCCTTTGACACCTAAACCTAAACCAAAAATAAAAATAGGATCAAGGATAATATTGATAATGGCACCAATTAAGACAGTGTACATACTTGTTTTTGCATATCCTTGCGTTGTGATAAATGCGTTTAAACCTAATGCTAATTGTACAAAGATCGTACCGACAGCATAAATGGATATGTATTCCATGGCATAAAAAATAGTGTTTTCACTAGCTCCAAAAAGATATAGAATCTGTTCACCAAAAAGTAAGATGAGGACAGTTAAGATAATCGCAATGACAATTAGCATCACTGTAGAATTACCTAATATTTTTTCTGCTTCCGCTTTGTTTTTTCGCCCCATCATAATCGCTGCACGAGGAGCACCACCCATACTCACTAAAGCCGCAAAAGCAGAGATTGCCATAATAATTGGCATCGTTACACCAACACCTGTTAAAGCTTGTGCTCCGATATTTTCAATATGACCGATATACATACGATCTACCATATTATACATAACATTGATAATTTGTGCACTTATGGCTGGCAGTGATAATTGAAATAGTAGTTTTCCAACACGTTCACTACCTAATTTAGTATCTTTATCATTCATCTTTTAAACCTCCCATTGTATAATGAAATCAATAGTCTAAATGTAATGATATAAAAGATAACGCTTAAAGTCAATGATAAAAACATGTGAATAATGTGGTATGATATTGGTAATGAAAGTGATAGAAAAGCAGGTGTTAAAATGAGTGAGATATATTCTTATCCAAATAGTGAAGCCCTATTTAAAGAAGCAGAAAAAGTGATTCCTTCTGGTATTTATGGACATCTTAATCCACAAATAAATACAGATGAAGAAAATGCATATCCTTTTTTTTCAAAGCGTTGTAAGAAAAGTTATTTTTGGGATATTGACGATCATCGTTTTATTGATTATATGTGTGCCTATGGACCAAATGTATTAGGTTATTTAGATGAAGATGTAGAACAGGCAGTACAAGCACAGATGCAGTTAGGAAATTGTATGAGTGCACCTAGTGCTATTATGGTGGATTTTGCAAAGTTGCTTGTTGATACTGTGGCGAGTGCTGATTGGGCTTTCTTTGCGAAAAATGGGAACGATGTAACAACAGGAGCAATCATGTGTGCAAGAGCTTATACAAAACGTAAAAAGATTGTTTTTTTCAAAGGGGGCTATCATGGTTCTTCTCCTTGGACACAAACAGGGAATTGTTCAGGGGTGTTAGAAGAAGAGGTTTGCAATAATATTTATGTGAAATGGAATGATATTGAAGCAGTTAAAAAGGTGTTCAAAGAGCATAAAGGAGAAATAGCGGCTATTATCTCACAACCGTATATGCATGGTAATGATATGGAAAATGAAATGCCAGCAGAAAATTTTTGGCAGACGATACGTCAATTGTGCGATGAAGAAAAAACAATTCTAATTATTGATGATGTTCGTACAGGGTTTCGTTTAGACCTTGCTGGTAGTGATCATTATTTTCACTTTGAAGCGGATTTAATCTGTTTTTGTAAAGCGATAGCAAATGGTTATAATGTGAGTGCCTTATGTGGTAAAAACTTCTTGAAACAAAGCATGAGTGATTTGCATTATACAGGAAGTTATTGGATGAGTGCAATTCCTTTTGCGGCAGGGATTGCTTGTATAAAGAAAATGAAACGATTGAATTTACCACAGTTATTAAAAGCAAAAGGAGAAAAACTTTGTGCAGGCTTGCAAGAGGTGGCAAGACAATATGGTTATACACTACATATTAGTGGGGCACCTGCTTTATTTTATTTACATTTAGAGGGAAAAGATCCTACAATACATCAAAGATGGATTCATGAATGTGTGAAAAGAGGGGTCTATTTTAGTGCTCATCATAATCATTTTATTAATGCCTCTTTAAGTGATGAAGATATTGAAGAAACAATCAACATTGTAAAAGAAGTGTTTCAAGTGTTGAAAGAAGAGGGATTACGATGAAACCAGTTTTAGTGATTGGTAATATAACGTGTGATGTGATTATGCAGGTTGAGAAGTTACCTACTGCTCAAGAAGATGTGATTGTACATTCACAAAGTATGCAACTTGGTGGCTGTGCCTATAATGTGGCTAATTTGTTTCATTTAAAACGATTACCTTATAAGTTGATTGCTTGTGTTGGTACAGGGATCTATGGGGATTATATAAAACGTCAATTGAAACAAGAAGGCTATAAACAACGTTTGTTCTCCCAAGAAGAACATGGTTGTTGCTATTGCTTACTCGATCAAAAAGGAGAACGGAGCTTTTTGGCATATCATGGGAGTGAGTATCATTTTAAAAAAGAATGGATGAATCCTTATAAGAATGATGAGTTCGCTCTTGCCTATGTTTGTGGTTTAGACATTGAAGCAAGTGATGGCGATGCTATTCTTGATTATTTAGCTACTTTGAAGTGTCCAATTGTTTTTGCTTGTGCTCCTAGATGCAACAAAATAAGCCAACAGAAATGGGAAAAAATACTTGCTTTGCATCCTATTTTACATATGAATGATAAAGAGGCAAAGCAATTAACACAAAGCGAGCATATTGAAGAGGCGTTAGAGCGTTTGTCGAAGTTAAATGATCATTTAGTCATTGTTACTTTAGGGGAACAGGGAAGTGTGGCTAAGTACAAAGATGATATTGTATATGTAAAAGCGAATGATTGTCATGTTGTCGATACGATTGGAGCAGGTGATGCTCATGTAAGTGCCTGTATGATGAAACTGATACAAAAGGCTTCACTAACAGAAATGCTTAGCTATGCGAATATGGTAAGTGGGAAAGTAGTCGCAAAACAAGGGGCTAGTTTTACACAAGATGAATTTGATCATCAATTTTAGTGAAAACAACAATCGCAAAATATGTTGTGTTGTGAAATATTGGCATTCATACTAATAATATATCCTAAAAAGATGTGATTTTTTTATGGTTTTGCTTTTGATTAGGAAATACGATACAAAAAATGTGCATTTTGCACATTTTTATTAAGTAAAATGATACACTTTCCTTATTATTTGAGATACAATAGATAAGTGAGAAAATGAGGTGTATATAAGATGAGCAATATAATCAATGATAGAATTCATAGTTTACGAAAAGTAATGAAAGAAAAAGGAATTGATATGTATTTCATTCCAACAAGTGATTATCATGATAGTGAATATGTGAATGCTTTTTTTAGAGGCAGAGCATGGTTATCAGGATTTAGTGGATCTGCAGGATTAATGGTTGTAAGCCAAGATAAAGCAGTGGTATGGAGTGATGGAAGATATTTTATTCAAGCAGAAAAACAATTAAGCAATACATGTATTGATTTTTATCGCATGGGGGAAAAAGGTTATCCTTCTACTTATGAGTTTATCGTTAGTGAGATAAAAGAAAATGAGACATTAGGTTTTGATGGAAAAGTGGTAGCTAGTATTTTTGGGGAAAATTTAGCGAAAGCATTAAAGAAAAAAAATGCACATATTTGTTATGATGAAGATTTATTATCACTGATTTGGTTAGATCGACCTAGTCTACCAAGTGATGAAATCTACGCATTAGATGTGAAATATGCAGGGAAAAGCATGCAGGAAAAAATTAGTGATGTACGCAAGGAAATGTGTAAAGTCAATGCAAATCAATATGTATTAACATCACTAGATGATATTGCATGGCTATTAAATATTCGTGGTAATGATGTCAGCAATAATCCAGTTGTTTTATCGTATGTGATAATTAGTGATAAGCAAGTGATCTTCTATGTGGATAAACATAAGATTAATGAAGAAGTACAACAATATTTAGATGAAAATCATGTTGTTGTAAAAGATTATGATGCGATTTATGAAGATGTAAAAATGTTTAAACAAGAAGATTGTGTATTATTAGATAAAGAGCGTTGTAATTATGCGATTGTAAAAGCAATCGATGAGCAGGTGAAAGTGATTCATCGCAGTAATCCTACTACGCTTATGAAAGCCATTAAAAACGATACAGAATTAGCGAATTTACGCAAAGCACATATTAAAGATGGTGTTGGAGTAACGAAGTTTATGTACTGGTTAAAAAACAATGTAGGGAAGATGACCATGGACGAAATCAGTGTGGATCAATATTTGCATCAATGTAGAGCTTCACAAGAACATTTCTTAGATGAAAGTTTTTCTACCATTGCCGCATATAATGCCAATGCAGCAATGATGCATTATAGTGCTAGTGAAGATAGTAAAGCAACTTTAGATGCGAAGGGAATGTTATTAGTTGATTCAGGTGGACAATATTTAGAAGGAACAACCGATATTACAAGAACCTTTGGGTTAGGGCCAGTAGATGCTTTATGGAAACGTGATTTTACGCTGACATTAAAAGGTATGATTCAATTATCAAAAGCAAGATTTTTAGATGGTTGTACGGGTATTAATTTAGATATTTTGGCTCGACAACCATTATGGGATATTCATATTGATTATAAATGTGGAACAGGGCATGGCGTTGGTTATTTGTTAAATGTTCATGAAGGACCACATGGAATCCGTTGGCGTCAAGCGTTTAATCGTAAAGAAGATACCATCCTTCAAGCAGGAATGGTTGTAACAAATGAACCAGGTGTCTATATTGAAGGAAGTCATGGAATTCGTTGTGAAAATGAAATGATCGTATGTAAAGATGTAGAAAATGAGTATGGTCAGTTTATGAAGTTTGAAACACTTACCTTTGTCCCTTTTGATTTAGATTTAATAGATGTACAATATTTAGATGAAGCAAGTAAGAAGTGGTTAAATGCATATCATCAAGAAGTGTATGAAAAAATTTCGCCATACTTAGAAACAGCAGAAAAAGAATGGTTAAAACAATATACAAGAGCAATTTAACAGGAGGAAATTATTATGTATGCAAAAATAGCTTGGGAAAAGTATAATGATGAACAAATGAAAAAAGTAATGGATTTTAATGAAGAATATAAACATTACATTAGTGTAGGAAAAACAGAAAGAGCTTGTGTGAAGGAAAGTATTGCATTGGCTCAGGCAAAAGGATTTAAAGATTTAAAACAGATGACATCTTTAAAAACAGGGGATAAAGTATATGCTGTGAATATGGACAAAAACATTGCGTTATTCACCATTGGTGAAAAGCCTTTAGAAGAAGGATTGCGTATTTTAGGTGCTCATATTGATTCTCCACGTTTAGATGTAAAACAAAATCCATTATATGAAAGTGAAGGATTTGCTTTATTAGATACACATTACTATGGGGGAATTAAAAAATATCAATGGGTAACTTTGCCATTATCTTTATATGGTGTTGTGTTTAAAAAAGATGGGACAAGAGTTGATGTTGTGATTGGCGAAGAGGAAAGTGATCCAGTGGTTGGTATTAGTGATTTATTAGTACATTTATCAGCAGATCAATTGACAAAAACAGCTGCGAAAGTTATTGAAGGGGAAGACTTAGATGTAACAATTGGTAGTATTCCATTAAAAGACAATGAAAAAGATGCAGTAAAAGCAAATATTTTGAAGTTATTAAAGGAAAAATACGATATTGAAGAAGAGGATTTCTTAAGTGCTGAAATTGAAGTAGTGCCTAGTGGAAAAGCAAGAGATTATGGATTAGATCGTAGTATGGTTGCAGGATATGGACATGATGATCGTGTATGTGCATACACTTCCTTAGCTGCACTATTAGATAGTGATGTTTGTGAATATACAAGCTGTGCTATTTTAGTAGATAAAGAAGAAGTAGGAAGTATTGGGGCAACAGGAGCACAATCAATGTTTTTTGAAAATACGATTGCGGAAATGTTAGCGTTAATGAATGAAGATTCTCATTTGAAATTAAGACGTGCAATGGCTAATTCAAAAATGTTGTCAAGTGATGTAAGTGCTGGTTTTGATCCTTTGTATGCATCTGTCAACGAAAGAAAAAATGCGGCTTTCTTAGGGAAAGGAATCGTCTTTAATAAATTTACAGGTTCTCGTGGAAAAGGTGGTTGTAATGATGCCAATCCTGAATACATTGCGACATTAAGAAATATTATGGACGAAGCAAATATTAATTTTCAAACAGCAGAGCTTGGTAAAGTAGACCAAGGAGGAGGGGGAACCATTGCCTATATCCTTGGAAACTACAACATGAATGTGATTGATGCAGGAGTTCCTGTATTGAATATGCATGCACCTTGGGAAATTGTTTCTAAAGCAGATGTGTATGAAGCATATGAAGCATATAAAGTATTCTTAAAAAAAGCATAGTAAATAAAGACAATCATAATGTTTAAAATCATTGTGATTGTTTTTCTTTTTGCTATTTTGATAATGTTGCTTGTATATAAAGTGCTTTTTTCTTATAATGAAGGAGAATTTATTGGGGGCGTTTGTATGAATGATGGAGTTAAAAGAACACTGGAAAGAGTAGAAAAGTTTAAATCAATCTTAGCGATAGAGGGATTGCTTGTTGGGGTTGTTGCAGGGCTAGTTGTTGTGGTGTATCGTTTATGTTTATCTTATGCATCTACTTGGTTAAAGCAGATGATTGCATGGGCAAATGGAAATTTGTTTAATATCCTACTTTGGTTTGTTATTTTGATACTTCTTGCTTATATTGTTGCTCGCTTATTAAAATGGGAACCACTTATTTCAGGTAGTGGGATTCCACAATTAGAAGGAGAACTACAAGAAAAATTAAACACAACATGGTGGCGTGTTTTACTTGCTAAATTTGTCGGTGGGTTTTTATGCTTATTTGCTGGGTTATCTTTAGGAAGAGAAGGACCATCTATACAATTAGGGGCAATGAGTGCCAAAGGAATATCAAGAAGCTTAAAACGCTCTAAATCAGAAGAACGTTATTTACTTACTTGTGGGGCAAGTGCAGGCTTGAGTGCTGCTTTTCATGCACCTCTTGCAGGAGTTATGTTCGCACTTGAAGAAGTGCATAAACATTTCACACCAGCATTGCTTATTTCCGCTATGTGTGCTTCCATAGGAGCCGATTATTTAATGAGTAATATCTTAGGAATGCACCCTGTTTTTTCCTTTGATCTATTATCTTCTTTACCACAAAAATACTATGGTTTCTTAATTGTATTAGGTGTGATATTAGGTGTTTGTGGTGTTATTTATAATGCTGGTTTATTATATATTCAAAACTTATATCGCAAGGCTAAAAAATTATCCCCTTTTGTAAAGCTATTAATACCTTTTTTGTTGTCAGGAGTTATCGCTTTTACATTACCAGATATTTTAGGTGGTGGAGATGGCTTAGTAGAAAAGCTAATTGCAGGTAAATATAGCCTGAATTTATTACTGATCTTATTCATTAGTAAATTTCTTTTTTCGGCCATTTGTTTTGGCTCAGGAGCACCAGGAGGAATCTTTTTCCCTTTGCTTGTTATGGGGTGTTTAATCGGTGGTATTTACGCTAATTTAGTTGTTGCTTTTTTTGATGTGGATCCTGCTTTTATCAATAATTTTATTTTGTTATCAATGGCTGGCTTTTTTACTGCTATTGTTAGAGCACCAATGACAGGCATTATCTTAATATTTGAAATGACAGGTTCTTTAACCCATTTGTTTGCGATTTCATTAATCACGATTGTGGCATATATCGTTGCCGATTTATTAAAATCAGCTCCCATCTATGATAGCTTATTAGAAAACTTACTTGCTAATAATAAAGAGATTGAAGTAACACCAATAAAGCAAAAAGTGTTGTTAGAATTTATGGTTACTTATCATAGTGAGTTAAATGGTAAAAAGGTTATGGAGGTTGATTGGCCAAATTGTTTACTGGTGGCTTTAAAACGTGGGGAAAAGGAGTTTATTCCTAAAGGAAATACGAAAATACAGGCACAAGATGTATTAATTACGATGTCTGATGAAAAAGAAAGTGCGAATGTTTATGATCGAATGAGTGAGCTTTGTGATAGCTCTATGCTTTAGAGGTGCAAGATGAATCGAAAATTATATGAAGAAATTCTTAAAGAATGTCAAGACAATACAAAATTAATTGTGGTATCAAAGTATCGTAGTGAAGAACAGTTATTAGAATATTATGAAGCAGGACAAAGGGCGTTTGCGGAAAATAGAGTGCAAGAGATGTGTGAAAAGCAAGCACATTTACCTAATGATATTGAATGGCATATGATTGGTCATTTACAACGAAATAAAGTGAAATATATAATCCCTTTTGTGCATATGATTCATTCCATTCATAGTTTATCACTATTAGATGAAGTGGAAAAACAAGCAGCCAAATGCCAGCGTGTAATTGATGTATGCATTCAGTTTAATTTAGCGAAAGAGGAAAGCAAGAGTGGTTTTGCTTATGAGCAGTGGGAAGAAGTGATGGCATATGCACAAAATAAAACACATGTGCGTGTGGTTGGTATTATGGTAATGGGTCCTCATGTAGATGATGAAAAACAAATAGCTAGTGTTTTTTTACAAGCTCAATCGCTACTCACACAAATACAAGCAGTGTATGCACAAGTGCATGAATTATCAATGGGTATGAGTCATGATTATAAGTTAGCCATTAAAGCAAAGGCAACGATGATTCGTGTTGGCTCCATCTTGTTTTCATAACGAAAATAAAGCATCTACAATCTAAATTGTAGATGCTTTATTTATTTACCGTAATACAAAGGTTAATCCATCGTATAATCGGTTGTTGACTTGACGAATTTTCACATAGCGATTACATTCTTGAAAGCCTAGTTTTTCAACCATTTTGATTAAA
>SAAR01000813.1 GCA_009916335.1 Erysipelotrichia bacterium
GAATTTATCATGTGACTATCTCTTTCCTTCCTTTGCAGATTGTTCTATCCTATGCCAACAGCAGAGCTACTTTATCTCGCATAAACACCAGTGTGCTCTGAAAAATAAAAGGAATAAATGTGAAAGACAATATAATAAAATATATTAAGAATGCACATATTGAAAATGATGATACAACAAATCCATGTGTCAATATTACCTATGGTGCTGATAGACCTTTTCTCTATGGCACAGGTGTTTCGATTACATCTGTCCTTTTAAATAACCGCGATATTAATTTCCACTTTCATATTTTTACTAATTACCTTGATGAACATCAACTTCATCTTTTTTCCACCCTGACAAAACAATATAATACCCGCATCACATTTTATGTATTAGATGACAATGAACTAAAAAATCTGCCTACTGCATCTAAAGCATGGAACTACTCAATCTATTTTAGACTTATTGCGATCGATTACTTTGCAGATAAGTTAGCTAATATTATTTATCTTGATTCTGATATTATATGTAAAGAGAGTCTTGCTCCCTTACTCAAAGAAGAATTCAATGGCAATGTATTAATGGCTGTTCATGACAGGTTTGTCGATACTTCTGCTGTTGCCGGTATTAATCCTGGTCTATACTTCAACTCAGGATTCATGTACTTTAACCTTCCAGCATTAAAAGATATTAATTTGACTTTACAGGTCATTACAAAGGTCAATGAAAATCGTTTTTCACACCCCGATCAGGATGCACTGAATGTCCTCTTCAACGATCGCGTAAAAATTTTGGATCATAAGTTCAATTCATTCTTTAACATCGACACGTTAGCAAAAAAAGGTGGTGATGCCTTTAAAATCACACCACAAACAGTATTCATACACTATGTTGGCGTCACTAAACCCTGGCACGACTGGGCACAATTTTATGCTGAAGTAGAATACTTCAACGTCGCCAGAGAAAACTCACCGTGGAAAGATATTCCATTGTTAGCACCCACTACATATAAACAGCTATCGAGAAAAAGTACGCATTTAAAGCACAATGGTCACGTGCTCAGCGCCTTTGTTTTTTATATAAAATATTTAGTGAGAAAGTACCAAGCGAAGAAAAGTCGCTAATAAATCGATGCTCTGCTTGCATAAATGGTGATATTTCCGTCATATTTGATAAGGCGATCGGTTTTTAAGCCCATAACCATTCCTTTTCTAGCCTTTTGCTGCTGAGATGACAAAGTGGGGCAACACGACTCCGGCCCCCTTCTCATGATCCGTACAGTTTCCTCAAAAAATCAGCAAAAATGATGGTAAAGCCATAGTTAAATACATAGAATCCCCAGCACATCCATAAGCCAGCTACCATATATGCTCGAATTGCTTTACACCGCCCTCCTCTACCTTATCCAGCCTCTCATCTGGGTACGGCTTTGGGTG
>SAAR01000168.1 GCA_009916335.1 Erysipelotrichia bacterium
TATTACAAATTAGATGCAAAGCACATTGCATCTTATGTACAAGAGATTGCAAAATTACAGGAGGCAATATTATGCAGAAAATAGAAATTACAAAGCGAATTGCTGATACAGGGGCTATGGCAATTGTTCGTGTGGAAACAGTAGAGCGAGGAATTGAAATTGCTGAAGGACTATTAGCAGGTGGAATTGACTGTATGGAAATATCTTACACTTTGGCAAATGCTGGAGAAGTGATTCGTGCGTTAAAAGAAAAATTTAAAGATCGACTAGTAGTAGGGGCAGGAACAGTGTTAGATAGTGAAACAGCAAGACATGCTATTTTATCAGGCGCTGAATTTATTATTGCACCTAATTTAAGCAAGGAAGTAGCAATTACTTGCAATCGTTATCAAATTCCTTATGCACCTGGCTGTACTTCTATTAGTGAGGCTGTTGTTGGTTTAGAATATGGAGCAGCTTTTATTAAAGCTTTCCCTATTTCCGATTTTTATGGACCTAAATTAGTTTCTGTATTTAAAACACCGATTCCTGTGATGCCAATATTGGCATCAGGAGGAATTAATCTGAATAATTTAAGCGATTATGTGAAAAACGGTGTTGATTGTTGTGGATTTGGTGGCTTATTAACAAAAGGAAGCAGTCAAGATATTGCGAAAAACGCTAAAGAAATTAAAACAATAATTGATGAAACACGAAGATTAATAAAAAAATAATTAATGAATATGGTACAATGAAAGACGTATTGCAATTTACGTCTTTTTTTGATGAGTTTACATTTTGTTAAGGTAGTAAACAAAACTTAAACCTAAAATAATTTGGCAGTGTTAGCGTTTTCATATAAAATTTAAGTGTGAAAAAAGGAGGAACATTTATGGATAATGATATTTTAGTGCTGATGCACTTTTTATCTAAAAAATCGTTTATCACATTAGCTGATATTGAACATACGATTAATATAACAAAGCGGCAAGCAGTCTATCGTATTGAAAAGTTAAATGATCTTTTAAAAAATGAAAATGTTCCTTTAATTGCAACAGCATCTTCTTCAACGAAGAATATTCGGATTGAAGAAGAAACAAGACATGCAATCCATCGTTTATTACAAAGCGTGAATCAAAGTAATACTTATTATTTAAGTAAAAAAGAACGTTTAATTTATATGTATCTAATGTTGTTTATGAATAGTGAATACTTAACATTAAATGATTTTATCAATTGTTTGCAGGTGAGTCGCTCAACGATTCTACTAGATTTTAAAGAATTACTACGAACATTAGAAGAACGTGGAATACAAGTTAGAAATAACAGAAAACAAGGGTATTATCTAGTTGGTTCAGAAATGGAAATTAGACGTATTATGATGAAATATGTTACTTATACATTAGCTGAAGAACAAAATAGTAAGGTGTTTGATGTTTTTATTGATGATTTTCATCTTGATATATTTGATTACTCAAGATTAGTTATTAGTGAATTAGCACAAAAACATAATATCCGTTTTGTCGAGGATCGTTTAGTTGAATTCATTTATATTTTTATCTTTTTAAAAGCAAGAATGCAAAGTGGAAAAGATGCATCTCAAGAAATCATAAAACTAATTGATATTGAAGCGATGTCGACCATGAAGGAATATGAATTTAGTGTGGATTTGTTAAAGAATTATAAGCATACAGAGTGTATTACGAATACGGATATTAATTATATAGCTGCGTGGATATTAGGTATTTCATTCGGGGATATTAATGATGATACAAAAGATTGTATTTTAATTTCTGATATTATCGGTAAGATTATGACTCGTTTTGAATCGCTAAGTGGTGCGCATTATAAAAATACAGAAGAAATTTTTATTCAGTTGTATTCTCATTTTCGCCCTGCGTACTATCGTCTGCTTTTTAAACTGCCTATTTTTAACCCATTATGTGAAAAGGTAAAAGAAGAATATAAGGAATTATATCAGCTTGTTGAAGAAACTATGAAACCTTTCCACGTTATATTTGGTGAAGAAATCCCTGCTGATGAGATTGCTTATTTAACAATGCACTTTGCCATGATTTATTCAGACAAAAAAGATTTTGAAATAGCAACACAGAAAGTAGCTTTAGTCGTTTGTTCAAATGGAATTGGCAGTTCAGCCATTTTATATAATGAGTTAACTGGTATGTTTCCTGAATTACATTTTTTGCCACCAATGGAATCAGCACATATCCAAAATTTCAATGAACATGTAGATATTATCTTCACGACAAGCTATATATCCCATATGATTGATGCGAGTGTGCCTATTATTCGTGTTAGTCCTGTGATGTCCATTGCCGAACGTTATCAAGTAGTTAGAGAAGTATATGCTCAATTAGGTAGTAGTTTTTTAAAACAACCGAGTGTTGATGAAGTTATGAAAATTGTTGCTAAATATGCAGATATTCAAAAAGAGAATGCTTTATATACTGAGTTAATTACTTATTTTTCACAAATTGATAATGTGATAGATGAAAAATATGATATGCATTTAAAGGATATGGTGCAAGAAAGTATTATACGTTTGCATATTAAAGCTAATGATTGGGAAGAAGCGGTGCGTAAGAGTTATGAACCAATGGTCAACCAAGGTTTTATTACACAAAACTATGTAGAGGAAACAGTGCGTAGTGTGAAACTATCAGGTCCTTATATTGTGATAACTAAACATGTAGCACTTCCACATGCTAGACCAGAAGCAGGGGCATTGAGTTGTGCATTAGGGATTGGGGTGTTAGAAAAACCAATTGTGTTTGGTAATGAAGATAATGATCCTGTTAAATATATTTTTTCGCTAAGTGCGACTGATAATGAAACACATCTTTGTGCGATGGCAGAACTAGTAGAGTTATTTAATGATACTAAATTTTATCAACTATTAGATAATGCACAATCTACCCATGAAATCATGGAATATCTTGAGGTAAATGAATAAAAAAGGCATCTGATTTGATGCCTTTTTTAGAAGGATATACATTTTAATAGCTATCTAAACATAAAAAATCTTTAATATTCATATGTTTGATACCATTCTTACTTTGATCGATTTCGTCCATACTTACTACATATTTAGGAAAATTATCTTGAATGGATTCTAAGGATCTAAATTCACGCTCAATCACTTTTTCATCAGCAAGTAAATAGGTAACTTGAATATAACATTTATGATTTCCTTTTATTGCCACAAAATCAACTTCATACTGATTTGTTTTGCCAATATACACTTCATAACCTTTACGCAATAATTCCATGAAAATAATATTTTCTAGTGTTTGGTTAATATCTTTTTGATTATTACCAAAAAGGGCTTCTTTAAAGCCATGATCACTTAAAAAGATTTTTTCTTGAAACCGTAATAACTTTTTTCCTACAAGATTAAATCGAGATACTAAGTGTAAAAAACAAGCATCTTTACAATATTCAATATAATTATAAAGTGTTTCCGTTGATATGTTTCGGTATTCGTTTTTCAAATATTTCTTAATATTTCCAGAAGAATAGGTATTTGCTATATCGGCAATAAAATAAGTTAATATTTTTTTGAATAATGCAATATCACGAATTTTGTTTCGTTGCGTTACATCTTTAATAATAATAGAATCAAAAACATCTTCAAGATATTGTAAAATTGCATCATCTTTAATTTCATTTTGATAAATAAAAGGCATTCCACCATATTTTAAAAAGTGATTAAATATTTGTGTGTCATTCAAAATGCCTTGTTTATGCATCATTGTTTTTACTTCTTGATAAGAAAACGGATAAATTTTAATCTCTACATATCTGCCTGCTAAATAAGTTGATAAATCACTAGATAGAAGTTTTGCATTTGATCCAGTAATGTAAATATCTACGTTAAAATCAATCATTAAAGCGTTAATCATCGTTTCCCAATTGTCTAAATCTTGTATTTCATCTAAAAAAAGGTATTTTTTTTCTGTTGATTGATTAATAAATTTTTTAAGGTAGTCAAAAGTATCATCAATCGTTTTGTGGAAAGGCAATAATTTACTTTCAAAATTTAAGGAAAGCATGTTATTTTTATGTTTTCCATTTGCAAGCAGTTCATCTTGAATTAGCTTTAACATAATAGATTTTCCACTTCTTCTTATACCACTCATAACTTTTACGACGTCTTTATCTATAAAAGGTCTAATTTTTTTCATATAAAGCTCTCTACGAATCATAAGAATCACCTCTTTTTTATTATCTTTATTATAACGAGGTTAAGAGTTTAAATCAATATTAGTTTTCGATATATAGAAAACTAATAGTAAAAATAAAGAAAGATTTCGATATATCGAAAACTATAAGTATATAAAATTGCGTAGTTTCTATAAAAGACTAACCATGTTTTGTATGAATTCTTCATAGGAATAACTTTGATAAGTAAAGCCTCTTTTTTGTATTATTGAATCGCTTCTTTTAATGCTTTAATTGCCTCTTCTATCTCTTCTTCTTTAATCGCCGCAAAGGATAAGACTAAATCACCATCACCATTCTTTTGCATGAGAATTTGTTTAGCTTTTGCTCGTTGTATGAAATCATCGATGTTTACTGCTTGTGGAAAACGAATAATAAATTGTAAAGCTGCCTCTTCTAAAAGGATTGTACAATTACTAAAATAGTGCTGTAAGCAAAACTGCATTTTTTTACTTTTTTGTTCGTACCGTTTACGCAATTTTTTAACATGTCTTTCTAAATGATTATCTACCATGTAATGAGCAAGGGCTAATTGTTCAATCTTACTGGCAGTTGGATTATAGTCATTAATATGCTTTTTAAATTGCAATAATAAGTCATTAGTAAATACCATATAGCTGATACGCAAAGATGGTAATAATAGTTTTGAGAAAGAACCGATATAAATAACATGTTTCCCCATATCAAAGCCTTGCATAGCAGGAATACTTTTGCTAAGATAGCGAAGTTCTCCATTATGATCATCTTCAATAATCAATGCATTTTTATCATTTGCCCATTTTAATAAAGCATCACGTTTTGCCTTGGTGAGTGGTTGATGATTACTACCAAAAGATCCACTATTCACATAAAGCATTTGAATGTTGCTATCATATAATGCTTGCATGCAAATACCATCACTTTCACTTTTAATTTTCTGAATAGAAAAGCCATAGTCATAGAAAACACGTTCAGCAGGAGGAAAACCAGAAGCTTCCATGCCGATGGTTAAAGGTTGTTTTAATAAGCCACATAAGATATATAAAAGGGATTGAAAACTAGCACCAATGAGAATTTGTTCTTTATCGCATAACACACCACGAATCCCATAGGCATATTTTTGTAAAGCCACACGCAAAACTTCTTCGCCTTGTGCCTCTCCATAAGTTGTAATTTCTGCTTGTGTATCCAGTACATCTTTTAAATATTTTTTCCATAAATTAATATCAAAAGAAGAAAAGTCCATTGATTGCGAACGAAAATCATATAAAAGATTCGTCTTTGTTGTTTTAATCGGTTGTTCTATTAATGCTTTTCTAAGTTCAAGTTGTTCATTATTCACTTGGACAAAGTAACCTTTTTGGGCAATCGCACTAATATATCCTTCTTCTAGTAGTTTTTCATACGCATGACTAATACTTGTCTTTGAAATTTTAAGTGTTTTTTCACAAAGGCGAATACTAGGTAATTGATCGTTTTCTAATAAATAGCCATTTAAAATGTCATTTCTAATTTTTTCGTACAGTTGTATATATAAAGGTTTACCCTTTGTCTGTTTAAAATTAATTGTTTTTATTTTCATGTTTATCACCATGATAAGTATATCATAAAAAAAAGTGTCTACTTATATAAGTGTCATTTTTGATAAAAAAAGAAGTACAGATAATAAATGATAATAAGCATAAAATGGTGAAAAAAAGAAATTCCATAAAATAAGAATAATTCTTATTTTATATATTGACAAACTGAATAAATAGAGCTATACTAAGAATAGTTCTTAGTTAGGAGGTTAGTGTATGGCATATAAATCATCAAAGCAACGTGATATTATTATGGATTATATGAGTGGTATTCATGGACATGTCAGTGCAGAAAAAATATTCGCAGATTTAAATAAGCATGAAAAAATGATTTCCTTAGCGACAGTATATCGTAATCTAAATATTCTTTCTGATATGCAAGCGATTAAGAAGATTGCCTTACCTGATGGCTATGTATACGATAAAACATGTAAACCACATTATCATTTTTATTGCACTAAATGTAACACTTTATATGACTTACCTGATGCCTACGATGAGAAGTTAGACATTGCGGTAAATAAGCATTCCATGATCGGTGATGTGGAAGGTCATGAAATCACATTTAAAGGTGTCTGCAAGAACTGTATGTAATTTATGAAAAAAAAGAGTATAATAAAAACAGGAGGAAAATTACAATGGAATTAAAAGGATCAAAAACAGAACAAAATTTAATGAATGCATTTGCAGGGGAATCACAAGCGAGAAATAAGTATACTTATTATGCTGAAAAAGCTAGAGAAGAAGGAATGGAACAAATTGCTAATATCTTCTTAGAAACAGCTCGTAATGAACAAGAACATGCAAAATTATGGTTTAAAGCATTACATGAAGGAGAAGTTCCTACAACATCTGTAAACTTATTAGATGCTGCTGCTGGTGAAAACTACGAATGGACTGAAATGTATGCTGAAATGGCTAAAACAGCAAAAGAAGAAGGATTTAACAAAATTGCTTTCCAGATGGAACAAGTAGCAAAAATTGAAAAGAACCATGAAGAAAGATACTTAGCTTTAGCAGCTAATGTAAAAGATGGAAAAGTATTCAACAAAGATGAAGAAACAGTATGGATCTGTGGAATTTGTGGATACGAACATGTAGGAAAAGATGCTCCAGGTGCATGTCCAGTATGTGGATACCCTAAAGCTCAATTCTCTATGTTAGCTAAAAACTACTAATAAATTACTAATAAATTACCCATCCAAAAGGATGGGTTTTATTTTGTCTTCTTGACAATACATAATTTATACTGGTATATTAAAACTGTTAAGTGGATATATAATAAACCAGGAGGTAAATAACATGGAAAGAAAAACAATGAATGACTTTATTTTAGAGGCAGCTAAAGTAGGGATGGAAAATTTAAAGGTAAGAAAACAAATCACGAAAGTTTTAGTAGAGGAATACTGTAATAGAAATTATAAAGATATTTGTTTGGTTGCGAGTGGGTCGAGCAAAAATGCTTGTTATATGGCAAGGTTGTTTGTACAAAAGATTTTAAATTGTCGTGTGGATATAATTTCTCCATTTACGTTTGAGCATCATGAAAATAAAATAGGTGATACAACTATGTTAGTTGTGGTTAGTCAAAGTGGTTATAGTAGAAATTCAATTAGTGCATTAAAAAAAGTTAAAAAACTTGGTAGAAAAACAATAGGTGTAAGTGGTGATATGGAGAGTGATTTTAAAAATTATTGCGATATTTTGATTGACTATAAAG
>SAAR01000814.1 GCA_009916335.1 Erysipelotrichia bacterium
AATAGCTGCATTTTTAATTTGTACGGGTTTTACAAGTGCATACGCCCTTACCGCTTTGGGCCTGGCTGTAACAGGTTTTTTCTTTGTCTCCTTCAGCGCGACGGCAAACTCTACTGTACAATTTAATACTGAAGATGAATACCGTGGGCGGGTAATGAGTGTATACACCTGGGTTTTTTCTGGTTTTACCCCTGCCGGAAATTTTTATGTTGGTATGATATCAGAACATTTGGGGCCGTCGGTGGGCTTTATCGCAAGCGGTCTTATCATTCTTGTGCTGGTATTTTTGATCAATTTATTGTTTGGGAAAAGAGAAAAAAAGCATAAAAAGTGTGAAGATTAAGAATATTTAAAGGGTTTTATAATCAACAAAGTAAGAGTTCGTTCTTTGAGCTGTACCGAATAAGTTTAAAAGACCATTTTTTGAATATTAACATTATCTAATGAAAGGACTTCTTTTTCAAATTTCTGAGCGTCATCATCCGCATCATTCACAAAATCTAAAAGGATCAGGCCGCTGGGGCTGCAAGAATTTGCTGCGGTATCGTGTAGGCCTACCCGTGTTTGAATACTGCAGCCATACTTGGATAATAAACTTTGAAATATTGTTGCATCGTTCATTCTGTCTTGCAATTGAATCCCCATTATAATTTTTGACATCGCTCATTCCTCCAGTTTTATCATTTCTTTTATTATGCTACAATTTTTTTATCTTATTTATCCTGATTTATTTTTAAAAGAGCCCTGTTGTCAATAGAAGAGCACATGAGGTGCCCCCATTTTGGCAACAGGGCCTGATAATTTCTATTGGCTATGTTGATGCGAGTAAAAGGGAACAAGGATCATGATGCAGTAATTACTTGTTTTACACTTCCAGAATAGGTGTATGTAGTTGCGATAATACTGTCAATCATCTGGTCAGATGGATTGATTCTAAGAGTATTTGCATAAACTTTTACAATAATTCTCTTGATATCATTGGGGATGCTTTCTTCATTCATCCTGGCAACAAACTTAATAATAAGATTTACCCTATTCTTGAATTCACTGTAACTCATAATTGCCCCCTGCGTAAAAATAATAGATACATTATATTAATTCGGATGACGGGGATAATTTTCGGGGTGAAAAGATATGTAAATTTTGCCAATTGATTTTTTTGACCGGAGTAAATAAATGAAGAATTATTTGCTTTTCTTAAAAACAAAACGGCCTTAATTAAAAAAGTCATCCCGATGATGACTTTTTTAAATTGATCTGAACTGTTATCAGTAAAATCTTCTTCCTCTTCTTCTGCCGAATAATTCGGACAATAAGAGAATGCTGATTAAATCTCTAAACACACCCCGATTTCTAAAACGCCTCCCAAAGAATCCGGGCCCTATAAAGGCTCGGGGAAATAAGTTAATTACCGATACGG
>SAAR01000815.1 GCA_009916335.1 Erysipelotrichia bacterium
CTTTAATGCACTACTTATCGCAAATTCGATAGAATCGTCAATACCCATAAAAAAGCTCCGTATAATTGTGTTTTAGTCGACCAAATTATACTTAAAAGTGCCTATTTATGGGCTTTATTAATGCTCTTAAATGAAGTAAATTTATGATTTTTTATGTGCGAAAGTTGAGTTAGATAATTGCCATCTCTATTTATAAGTGGATAACTATCACATAAAAAAAATGTTTTATTAATTTCATCTTTTCTGCTTGAAGATGATTTTTCAATTGCTAATTTTCGATGATGAAGAGGAATATCGGAAAATATACTATTGAATAGTGCAATATTTTCTTCATGATTCCCACCAGTAAAGCCATTGATTAAATAGCTTTCTATACTGTCAGGTGAACAAGCATGAAAACATTTAATCGCTTTAAAATTTTCTAGGAATTTTTTTTCAAAAGACTCAAAATCAAAATTATCAGGTAACCAACTTAAATCATCAGACCAGCACCACTCAATTTTAGACTTAGATATATCATTAAGTATTTCTGAATCTAAAATACTATTGAGAACATCTATTCGTTGATGATAATTCCGCCAATCGAGTATCTTCATATAATTTCCTTTGCTGTAGTGTCAACTATTTTTCTATGTAATCTTTCCAAAGTTTTTAAATTTTATTCTAAATTGTATATAAATATAACGCAATTGATGTGAAGAAAAATTATCATTAGTCATACCTCATTTTCTTTTACATGTAAAGATATTTTAGTCTGTTTCACTTAAAAGATTGACGATGAGCCTTACCATTAACTCTTTTTGCGAAGAGTCACTTGATGCTACCAAAAGTGCCAATGAAACTAAAGCGTTATCGTTTATCTTTGGCTCGCCATTTGCCTTGTAAGCAATACCATTTTTGTGCAAAAACAATATAAATAAAAACGAACCGATGCGTTTATTGCCATCACTAAAAGCATGGTCTTTGATGACATAATAAAGCAGATTTGCTGCTTTTTCTTCGATGCTTGGGAGCAGATCAACACCACCAAAGGTTTGATAGATATTGAGCAGTGCTCCTTTAAACTCCCCTGCTTTTTCATTGCCAAAGAGTTCTGTGGCATCGCCTTTTGCCATCAAATCTTTCTTAATCTCACTAATAGCATGTTTCGCCTCATCATACTCCAAAACAAACCGTTCTTCGCACGTTCCTTGTAAGGCATGAAGTGCATTTGAATCATACCCTTGAAGCAATGCCCATGTTTTTGCGTAGTTGTTGATGATGTCAAGTAGCCCTTTGGCTTCGTTACTGCTCAGCTCTTTCGTTTCGATACTTTTTCGCACTAACTCCATTGTAGCGGTGAGTTCACTCAGGCTTTGAGCATTGATGTGTTGGTGGTTGAGGGCGTAGCCTTTGATAAGATACTGTTTCAAAACAT
>SAAR01000816.1 GCA_009916335.1 Erysipelotrichia bacterium
TTATCAATGTTTTCGTAGCTCTAAACCCAGTAAAACATTGGGCTTAAAATTTGCATTTTTACTTTTTATAGATAAATGTTGAAAGTTATCAATTTTTATGGTTAATAATACGCTCATTAGTGAGATTGTAATAACCACTATCCAACTCAAATCCAATATAGTTCCTATTAGTATTAATACATGCTATTGCAGTCGTCCCACTGCCCATACAATTGTCTAAGACTAAATCCCCTTCGTTTGTATATGTTTTTATTAAATATTCAAATAAAGCAACTGGTTTTTGGGTTGGATGAAAACTACTCTTTTGTTTATCTGTCGAAAAAATTTGGACACTCCTTGGATATCGTTCTGTACTATCATATGTTGTTGCAGATGATTCTCCATAATTTGATGAGTTTTTAGAATTACGTTTATGCTTTGCTGTGCTAACTTTTCGTTCATGACCAGTTGTCTTTTGAGGATTATATGTTGGTGTTTTTTTATAAAAAACCAATATATTCTCATGAGCTTTCATGGGCATTTTTTTAGCGTTCAAATGCCCAGTGGCAGAAGTCTTTTCCCAAATCCACTCATACTTCAACATTTTAAGATTACTGACCCCAAGAACTTTATCGAACGGAGTTTGAGCCGTTAGAATGATAGCTCCGTTGTCTTTAATAACTCTACTGTAATGCGTCCAAAGTTCATTTAATGGGATGATTGAATCCCACTTGTTCTTGGTGGTTCCGTATGGCAAATCACACAATATCATGTCAACACTTTTATCTTTAATTGTTTTCATGCCATCTAAACAATTTTGATTGTAAATTTTATTCAGCTCCACTAGAAATTTCATCCTTTATCAAATAATTATCAAGCTCTCTATCTTTAGTCCTGAGTGACTGCTCCATGTTATTGATGCGGTTATAAATCCGTATCTGTTCTAGTTTTAGCTTGCTCATTTCTAATGTAGACATAAGCGTCACAGCACCGAACAGGAAAAATAAGATTAGTATCACGTACAGCCATGATTGACTGATTGCATTTTGTTTTTTAGTCATCTAGCACCTCCAAGCTGATTGCCGGTCCACAAGCGATTCGATTATTGAAATCATCTGCCATTTTCTGAAATCGCTCGACATCTTCTCGATCTATTTCTTGACCAATTATAAACACGCTGTCATAATATGCGTTAAATGCGTTAATCCAATTAAGACTGTCATTATAAACTTTTATAATATTTTTAGTCATTTTTTATACCGCCCTTTCAATTTCTCCTCAATCTCAGCAATCCGCTTGCGCTTGTAACGCTCGTCTAAGATATGAATCATCATCAGCACTGCTGTCATAGCAGATGCTAGTAGTAATACTAACTTCATGCTCACTCCTCTTTCAAATCATCATACAGGTATCCGACTGTCAAAAACTCATCAAAC
>SAAR01000169.1 GCA_009916335.1 Erysipelotrichia bacterium
GATCATCGGTACCGTGCAGGTCGCCGTAGACTTCATCGGTCGAAATATGGTGGAAGCGGAAAGTCTGCTTCTGCGCCGTATCGAGAGCTGACCAGTACTGACGGGCCGCTTCCAGCAGGGTGAAAGTTCCAATCAGGTTGGTCTGAATAAAGGCAGCAGGCCCATCGATAGAGCGGTCCACGTGACTCTCTGCGGCCAGGTGCATCACAATATCCGGACGGAAATCGCTGAACTGCTCTGCCACAGATTTGGCATCAGTGATATCTGTCTGAGAAAACGAGTAGCGTTCATTACCAACAACCGGCGCCAGGGACTCAAGGTTACCGGCGTAGGTGAGGCAATCTATTACGCGTACTTCGTCGGAGGTGTTTTCAATGATATGACGAACAACTGCAGAACCAATAAAACCTGCACCGCCAGTGACAAGGATCTTCATATTTAACTTACCTTTTATTACCAGAGCCTAATAAAATTCGAAATATATTCCTCAGGATATGAATATCATATTAAATGATTTCCTTTAGAAAAACATTCACAAATTACGTTTTTAAAAAATTAGGATAAGGGAGTACTAATTACAGGAGAGGAATTCTATTTGTGGAAAATTTATGCCCGGGTTAATACCCCGGGCAAATGACAATGAAAACTTTATTCCATCCACTCAGTGTGGAACACACCTTCTTTATCGGTACGCTTATAGGTATGCGCGCCGAAATAGTCACGCTGCGCCTGAATCAGGTTAGCAGGCAAGACTGCAGAGCGATAGCTATCGTAGTAGGCGATGGCCGCAGAGAACGTCGGAACCGGAATACCATTCTGCACAGCATATGCAACAACATCGCGCAGGGCTTGCTGATAATCATCGGCGATCTGCTTGAAGTATGGAGCCAGCAGCAGGTTAGCGATGTCGGCATTCTGCTCATAGGCATCAGTAATCTTTTGCAGGAACTGAGCACGAATGATACAGCCAGCACGGAAGATTTTCGCAATCTCACCGTAGTTCAGATCCCAGTGGTATTCATCAGAAGCCGCGCGCAGTTGGGAGAAACCTTGAGCGTAAGAGACGATTTTGCCCAGATACAGAGCACGGCGAACTTTCTCAACGAACTCCGCTTTATCGCCTGCACTCTTCGCCTGCGGTCCGGTAAGGACTTTCGAAGCAGCCACACGCTGATCTTTAAGCGAAGAGATGTAGCGTGCGAATACAGATTCAGTGATAAGTGACAGCGGTTCACCGAGGTCAAGAGAGCTTTGGCTGGTCCATTTACCGGTACCTTTGTTTGCTGCCTCATCGAGGATCACGTCGACCAGGTATTTACCCTCTTCATCTTTTTTGGTGAAGATGTCTTTAGTGATGTCAATGAGATAGCTGCTAAGCTCACCTTCATTCCATTCGGTAAAGGTTTGCGCCAGCTCTTCATTAGAGAGCGCCAGACCGCCTTTCAGTAAAGCGTAGGCTTCTGCAATAAGCTGCATATCACCGTATTCAATACCGTTGTGAACCATTTTGACATAATGACCAGCGCCATCGGCACCGATATAGGTTACGCACGGCTCACCGTCTTCAGCGACAGCAGCAATCTGCTTGAGAATTGGAGCAATCAGCTCATAAGCTTCTTTCTGACCGCCAGGCATGATCGAAGGACCTTTAAGAGCCCCTTCTTCACCGCCGGACACGCCGGTTCCGATGAAGTTAAAACCTTCAGCAGAAAGCTCACGATTACGACGAATCGTATCCTGGAAGAAGGTATTACCACCGTCAATGATGATGTCACCCTTGTCCAGGTAAGGCTTCAGAGAGTCGATGGCACTATCAGTGCCTGCGCCCGCCTTCACCATTAACAGGATACGGCGTGGAGTTTCGAGCGACTCAACAAACTCTTGCACTGTATAATGTGGGACCAGCTTCTTGCCCGGATTCTCGGCAATCACTTCTTCGGTCTTTTCACGGGAGCGGTTGAAAACGGAGACGGTATAACCACGGCTCTCGATGTTGAGCGCAAGGTTACGCCCCATCACTGCCATACCGACAACCCCGATCTGTTGCTTGGACATTACATACTCCTGTCAGGTGTGGTCACTGCGACATGCTCGCAGCTTAAAGAGTTTAAACATGTTAACGTAAAGATCACAAAGAACATAGAAATAGTTGTAAACAATCACGTTAATGTAAAAAGGTGTTATTTTCGTAAAGAAGATGATAGATATTTTAAAGATTTTAATCGATATTCTTCTAAAGTTTTATTTACAGCTAAATAATTTATCTGAGTTTTTAATAAGTCAGCATTCACAGTTGACAAATCATATATCAGTCTATCTTCAAGCGAAAACATGCGCAAAAGTGATTTGAAACGGGCACTACCGCGATCTTTATTACATATTGCTATAAAAGGCTTGTTGAATATTATTGAAAAAACTGTCCCATGGAAAGAGTCTGTAATAATAAAATCTGCATCATTAAAAGACTTTAGCCAAGCCTCAATAGGGGGAAACTGATAATCGAATATATTAGATATACAGTCTTCAGTTTTATTATGTTTTGCTGGATAAGTCGTGAATACATCTTTTTTCAATACAGTTGAAATATTTTTAATAAACTTATTTTTTTCATCATTCAAATCAAGAACATAACTAAATATTTGCCCTGTTTTGTCTGGAATATTATTTTTCTCGAAAATTGACACATATTCGTCTTTCGACAATAACATAGTCGGATCAAGAACATGCTCAGGATGAACTGAAAAATGAGTTTTACACATTTCAATTGCATCAGATTCTCTTACTGATAGGCTATCAAAGTCAACGATTAGTTTTCTACACACCGCAACTTCATCATCTGAATACTCCCATGAGTCAACGCCAAATGAAGCTGCGTAAGATATTTTCTTTACAGTGTTATTACGTTGTAGAAAACTTAAATAAAAAGGGGTGATCATAGGGGTATATTTAGGTCGCCATACCTGATCGCTGCCAACGATTACCGCATCAATATTGTGCTCACTAACATATTTCTCAAGGGAAGCCTCATCATACAAAACAGGGGTTCTGTTGATATAATTATCAATAAACTCATTATGATACTTATTGATCAGCAATTGCTCTTTCAAGGTAAAAGATGATTTCTGCTTTTTAATGATGAAATTCTTAATTTTAGAACCGATACGACGATAAAGATTTCGTTTAGGTGGTTGTTTTCTAAAATCTAATAGAATTGCATCATGCCCGAGATTGATTAGTGTTTTTTGCAATGCAAAGGCTTGAAGATTACCTCCATAATTAGTATGTAATGGAAGAGTAAGTGTAGCAACTTTCATAGTTTAGCCCCTAGAATCTTTGCAATTTTTATAATTACTCGATTATATTTATGGTTTAGATGTGTTAATTTTAATAGTTTTTTTAAATGAACAGTTATCTTGGCATTAAATCCTTCAATATTAGATGAATTTTTCCAACAAATGATACTCTCCTCTCTCGTTACAATCCTTTGTTTCTGTACTAAGTTAAAGAATATATTTTGTTTTGTCAAAAACCTTGAACGTTTTTGGGGCACTTTAAGACCTAATTTTTGAGCATGTCTAATTCGGTATAGAAGCCCCTTATGACGATGATTGAAACTCCCCTGTTGCGATGACTTAACTGCAGCCAAGGAAATTGTATCGAGATTTAATTCATTTTCTTCAAGACCTTTTTTAATTAGTTCATCTGCTAGTTTACTACGAGTTATAATAACACTATTACCAAGGCCTTCCTGATTGTAAGGTTTAATCCATGCATCGCCAAGTGATATATCAGCTAATTCAGTCATAACATCATCACAATAATCGCAGGCATTAGATTTAAATAGACCAGTACCCCACATATCACCTAGCTTATGCATTTCAACAACATGTATTCTTTCGCCATATTTATCACGACATGAAAATTTATAATCAGATGCAAAGCTAGAAGCATTTTTAACGCGATACTCAGGTTCTAAATATTCCCCCACACAACCAGCAGATTGGGCAAGAAAATCGGTATAGAAACGGCTTTTTAAGCCTCCACATATAATTCCAACTAGAAAAGGAATCTTTTGTCTATATTCAGGATGATATTTTTGCTTGAGTCTAATCGCTTTTAAAAAGCACGCCACACCAGAAACAGCAACAGTCCCATCTACTTTGTTTATTTCGGTAAAAAGAGTATCTAAACTAACAGGATAATACCTTGTCTTTGATATATTTTTGATATCATCCAAACATTGAAACAATTGATACCCATATCTACCATTCATTTCACGAACAATAAACAAAGCATCTACAAATTTATTTTGAAGTAACTTTTCAAATATATATGTAGCCAAGCCACCCGATGAAGATGTTTGACGAAAATTTTTAGAATAACCGGCATATAAATTTTTATACAATCCTATACTAGGATCTTGAAAATCATAACCTTCAATGAATTCTTGAGCTAAAAAATCCTCATCATATTTATTTTCAATATTGAATGGGCAAACCCTTTCCATCAAGCTCCTGTCTGATGATTCCTTTAAAATAGGACGTAAAAAACCATCCTCATCCCAGTCCATATAAGATGCATTGCTTTTATCCTCGCTAATACAAACGCCACATCCAGTGCAAAAATTATCATTTATAATATCGTCAATATTCATCTTAATTTCCTTAAAACACCTTCAATAAAAAAATATCTTTCATTTTTTGATGTTGTAATCAATACAAAAACAATAAAAGTGATGCTCATATGTAATAAAAGACACAGCATGATCTTGAAGATAGAATCATATTGAAGTAGATTTTTCAGTAAAATATTAATTAGCATGGAGAGGCAAGAGGCAATTATACATGGGATAATTGTTTTAACATACAATTCAGAAGCTTTAAATTTTGATTTTTTAGCTAAAAAATAAATACGCAAATTTAAATTCAATAACGAAAATAAAGCCAAAGGTATAAATACAGAATAGACAGGCATGCCGTGGCTAAATAGAAAATAAGAAATAGGAAGACTTATAAAAACAAAGAAGCTTACTACTATTTGATAAACTTTAATCGCTCCAGTTGCTTGAATACCAGTAATGATACTCGATGAAAAGCTATCTATCAATGCAACAAGAAGTACAAAACGAACAAAAACAACTGTATATTCAGGTGGATTAACTAACCATAGAGATAAAACTTGCGGGGTACAAATTAATAACGGTGAGCTGATTAAAAATAATAAGCTATAAGTATATTTTGAACCGGCATTAATTAAAACCTGATAACGTGGTATATTTGCATCAGCATAAGCCTTGAATATTTGAGGCCTTATAGACATAACTAAGGCTTGAGTTAGAGATGTTAAAGCATTTAAAACTGAAGTTGATAAGGCATATGCCGCATTAACTGTTGTAGCGAAGAAAAGATTAATAGATATATTGATCCCCTGAGTGCGACAAACAAAAGCAAAGTTACCAAAGACATTCCAAAATGAAAAAGAAGTAATTTCTTTAATTATTTTAAGCGAAAGAATACCACCTTCAAAAGAGTAACGGAATCTTTTGACACAATATCCTACATATATCATAAATACAATAAATGAAGATAAAAGTAGTAATAAGGAGTATATGTATAATTTTTCTCCATTTAATGTTGATATGAGTAGAGATATAATTAGCTTAGAAAAAACATCAAATATGGACATATAGGCGTAGAAAGACATATTTTCATGAGCTATAACAAGAGCATTAAATGGGGTCTGCAATATCGCTAATGCTATTGCTAAAACAGCAATTATATAAATTTTTTTTGCAACTACCAAAGAATTATCCGGAATATTTAAAAAATTGTAAACAATATAATCACGAAATATCAATAAAATAAAAACAAAACATGCAGATAATATTAAATAAGAAAAAATACTGTTTTTCACGATATCTTTTAGCTTTGGCAAATCACCACTACCTAAACTCATTGAAATAAATCGCTGTATAGATTCATTCATTGCTGACGATATAAAAACAGTAAATCCCACCATACCATAAATCACGCTAAACAAACCGTAATCTGAGGCTCCTAACTGTTCAAGAACAACCCTCGTTGTATAAAATGAAACAAGAACTGAGACTATTGTTCTTGTTGCGAGGAAAATAGTATTTTTGACTATCAATGCGTTGTTTGACATTTATTACTTTTCGCTGTTTAAAGATAAAATGAATAATCCTGTTAAAATAGCAGCATCAAATATTTTTTCTAATTTTAACTTTAATATAACGATAAAGTTTTATTAGTGGCTGATAAACCCTAAAAAAAGACAACAAACAGAATATACGTTCTTTATTAGAAGAGAAAGGACATATTTTTTCAGAAAAAAAGGAGTGCTCATTCAAATAAAATTCATAAGGATCTTTATCATACTTTGTCGACAGTAAATTAGTATTTTTCATTATATGCTTTTTAATTTCATATCTAACGCTTCCTTTAACCGTTTTTAAAAAAAGGATGGTCTGGCGTTCAGCATGAATTCTATTTTGAAAAACTTTCTCACTGAAAATAGACGATAATGTACCTTCTTGATAGACATTATATTTATATATGATGACTGGTAATAGCATAACTTTCTTAGCACTTTTGAAAATGTTTAAGTTAAAATCAAAATCTTCAGAACAAATCAAGTTAGCATCGAATTTCAAGCAACTGATTGATTCACGTCGATATAACTTATCCCATAATGTTCCATCAGATGCGGGAAATATATAATTATTACTTAGATTGTTATGCTTAACGATGAAGTCTGCCCCACCATATACAGAATTCTCTCGAATAACTTTTTGTAATGAATTATCTTCTTTTTTATACACTTCATATGAGCAAACATAAACATCGATTTCTGAAACAATTAAAGTTTCTATGACACTATTAATATTAGCATTGATTTCATCATCTGGATCACAAAACCAGATAAACTTTGATTTGGCATGCTCTAAGCCAAAATTTCTCGCCGATGACACTCCACCATTGGTTTTATTAAAAATGTAATAACTGTTATTAAGTGCATGATTATTTATAAATAATTTTACTACATCAAGCGTCCCATCAGTAGAACCATCATTTACTAAGATAACATTAATTTTATTTGTTGAAACTTTTAGAGTTGACTCCAAGAATTTTAATAGCTTGGTTTCTTGGTTATATATAGGAACAATGATATCGATTATTTTAGCTTCAATCACTCAAACCTCCACATAATGAAATTACAAAATATACCAATTTCCATCTTTAAAAAACAATTCTTTATTTAAAGCTCCCATTAAAATAAAATTATCAGATTGATTATTTATATTTTCATGATTATGAGGTTTAAGTGTTAGTTTATTTTTTGATAATTTACTGATTTTGACAGTAAAACCATCTATAATGGTTTTTGAGTCGGGAAGTATTAATGTAATATCATTCTTCCCTGAGACAAAATATCTTGAGTAATCCTTAGT
>SAAR01000817.1 GCA_009916335.1 Erysipelotrichia bacterium
AGAACCTCTAGTGAGTTCATCATTTTAATACTAAAAGAAATGTTTGGAAAGCACTGTTTTAAATTGATGATTAAATCGGGTAATAAATAAATAGAAAATATATGAGATGCAGCGATGTTAATATTATCAACTCTTCCGAAATTTTTATTTCTCCGAGCTGATAATATTTAATTCTTGGGGATTACATCCCCAAACCCCTATGAAAATTTTAAATTAGTCATTTTGATTTTTTTATCACATTTCTAAAAGAAGTTTAAGGTCTTTCAAACATTGAAATTAATTACCATTATCTCTCATTGTACTTTTCTCTTATAATACTTCCTAAAAATTGTGAATCTGATACTCGAATACTTGACTGATTTGCAAGTTCCTTCAGCATCTGTCTTTCAGACGGCAATAAAGTAAAAGAATATGTTTTTTTCTTCTCTTCTTCCATAACTACCTCTGTTTTGTAGTCTGACTCCTTTACTTCTTCTTTAGCTTTATTGAAATTTGTAAATCTGTTTTCCATATATTTCTCCTCTTTAAAATTATGAGCAACACAATACATTAAGTATCTTATTAAACAAGTCCTCGATATTATTGAAAAATTGTTGATTTCTAGTTTTCTCTGAAGTGGACATATTTTCTTGCTGCTCAAAAATATCCTTATCCAATAATAAACTTTTAGCTAACAATTCTTTTTTAGGTAAATACCCTAAAAAATGTTCATCTTCTACAATGGTCTCTAAAAATTCTTTAGAAGTATTCCCCATATGTTCAATCTTATTACCAATTAAATAGGGTTCTGCTTGAATGTAAGATTTTCTAGTCATGACATCTACAACTTCATTTTTTAAATTTGCTATCGTGTTTTGTAATTCTAACCAGGCTCTATAACCATTACGTGATGGCTCTGATATACCTAAAACTAAATCTGCAGATGCAATGAAATTAGAGGTTACCAAACTCGAATCGTTATGAGTGTCAATAACTATATAATCATAATTAGTTAAGTTCTCAATGTTATCTGCAATCCACATAAACATGATTAAGCAATTATTCTGCCGTTTCCGTAGATCCAAAGCATCATCAGTTAATCTGCTTGAGCCATTAATGAAATCTAAATTGTTATCTATGTTTAGAATCTCAAACTCACCATTTCTAAAAATATCAAAAATAGTCTTGCTACTCTTATGGTTAAATGAATAGCTTAAATTACACGATGAATCCCCATCAATTAGTAATACTTTCTGTCCCTTTATCCGAGAAAGCCACTTAGAAAAATTGTAGGAGAAGGTTGATTTCCCTGTTCCTCCCTTATTGATATTAACCGTAATTATTTTCATTAGTTCTCCTTTCATCAAATACATTATATCACATTATATTGCAATACATTATAATGTATTGCAATATAATGTGATATAAT
>SAAR01000170.1 GCA_009916335.1 Erysipelotrichia bacterium
AAAATCTCATCTTCTGTTCCGATTTCAACAATCTCACCTGCATACATAACCGCCACTCGATCTGCCACATGAGCTACCACACCAAGGTCATGTGTAATCAACATAATACTTGTTCCTGTTTCTTTTTTTAATTGATTCATCAACGATAAAATTTGTGCTTGAATTGTTACGTCAAGTGCTGTTGTTGGTTCATCTGCAATTAATAATTTAGGGTGACAAGAAAGTGCCATGGCAATCATCACACGCTGACACATACCACCTGATAATTGATAAGGGTAGTTTTTAATAATTTTTTCTGGTCTAGAAATACCAACTTGTGTCAACAAACTAGTTGCTCTTTGCATAGCTTCTTCTTTTGAAATATCTTCATGTAGTAAGATATTTTCACAAATTTGTTTTCCCACTGTAAACACTGGGTTTAAAGAAGTCATCGGTTCTTGGAAAATCATAGAAATTCCATTTCCTCGAATGTTTCTAATTTCATCATCACTTGCTGAAACTAAGTCAATTCCTTCCTGATATTCTGCATCTCCAGTATAAAGAACCTTCGATCCTGGCATAATTTCCCCTGGTTCACTAACCAAGCCCAAAACACTCATTGCGGTAACACTTTTACCACAACCAGATTCTCCTACAATTGCCAAAGTTTCATTTTCATACATTGTAAAGTTATTTCCATCTACTGCTTTACTTGTTCCTTTTTTAGTATGGAAGTAAACTTTCAAATCTTCAACTTCTAAAATTTTCTTGTTTTTTGACATGACTTACCTCCTACTTTAAATCCTTTGGATCGAAGGCATCACGTAGTCCTTCGCCGACCAAGTTTATTGAAATAACTGTTAACAAACACATCATTCCTGCGGGAATCCATTCCCAAGGATAATTTTTAAAAATATTTGCATCACGTGCCAAGTTCATCAAGTTACCCCAAGTAGGCGTTGGCGGAACAACCCCCATTCCTAAGAACGATAACCCTGCTTCTGTTAAAATAGCACTTGCCATTGTTAATGTTGCATTAACAATAACTAAACTTAATACGTTTGGCATCAAGTGTTTGAAAATCTTAGAAAAATCATTAATCCCAAGAGAAGTACAAGCTTGCATAAATTCCTGTTCACGTAATGTTAGAATTTGTCCACGAACCAAACGTGCTAATCCAGGCCATGAAAGTATCCCGATTAATAAAGATACAGTATACATTTTCTGTTCCTGTGGGACCCAAAGCATGGCAGCACTAACTGCCAAAATCATTGGTGTAAATGGCAATGAGTAAACAATTTCTGAAAAACGCATTAATAAATTATCTACTAAACCTCCATAGTACCCAGCGATACCACCGACAACACATCCTAACACAACAGTAATCAAAGCAGCAATGACCCCTACCATGATTGATACACGACCACCTAAAAATAAACGGAAGAACATATCTCGTCCTTGTTTATCAGTTCCTAACCAGTGTTCACTACTAGGTGCTGCATGTCCATTAGCTAAATTTAAATCTGTTACATCTACTCCTGAAATCATGGGAATAACAATGACAGATAATGCAATTAAAACAAATATAATCAATCCAGCCATCGCAATACGATTCGCTTTAAATTTATTCCAAGCAATTCGCCAAGGACCAATGGATTCAATCTTTTCACCAGTGTCTAAAACAACTTTTTTATCTTTTTTAGCCATAAATCCACCCTCCTTTTTAACTATCTATCTTGATTCGTGGATCAACCAACGAATAGAAAATATCTGCTAATAAGTTACCAATCACCATTAAGATTGCACTAAACATTAAACATGCCATAACTAATGAATTATCACGTGAGTTAATTGCATCAATTAAAATCTTACCTAATCCTGGCCAAATAAATACAGATTCTAAAATTACCGCACCACTAAATAAACTTGGAATATATAAGCCTAATAATGTAACTAATGGAATTAATGCATTTCTAAAAGCGTGACGATAGATTACCACTTTCTCTTTCATTCCTTTAGAACGAGCAGTACGAATATAATCTTGGTTAATTACATCAATCATTGAGTTTCGCACATAACGAACAAATGTAGCAAATGTTGAAAATGCTAACACGATGACTGGTAATAAACTATGTAAAGCTATATCGCCAATTTCTTGAAAAATGCTTGAATAACCAAATGCTGATAATGACGCATCACGCATACCACTGATTGGAAATCCTGGTATTTTTACAGCAAACACAAAGATTAAAAGTAATGCGAAGAAGAATGTCGGTACACTGATTCCCAGTAGTGAGAACACAGTCATTCCATTATCAAACTTACTTCCTTTCTTAACTGCTTGCTTAATTCCAATAGGAATCGCCATTAATAAAGCGACAATCAAGGAAACAGCATTTAAATAAAATGTATTCCATACATATTCACCAATAACTTTGGCAACTGGTTGTTTTAATTTAAGACTTTGTCCTAAATCTCCAGTAACAAAACGGCCAACCCATCGAACATATTGTTCCGGTTGTGAATCATTTAATCCTAGTTGTTCACGCAGTGTTTCTACTTGTTCTTCTGACACCTTAGCACTACCACCTAAATATGCAGTAACAGGATCACCTGGCATCATCTGTACAACAGAAAATATAAGGATAGAACTGGCAAAAACAACTGGGATCAGATTCAATAATCTTTTCACGATATACTTAAACATTTGATCACCTCATCTATATAATAGTAAAAACGTGTATAAGAGCAAGTCTCAAGCGGCTTGCTCTTATTTCAATATACTTTATTACTTTAACAAATTAAAAATTAATCTTTATTTTTTACATCTTCAATTTTTACATCAGCCATCGCTTTTGTCCAAGGATATACAGAACTTGTATTTAAGTTCTTAACACGCTTGTTGTATAAGTCAAAGTATTGGTTTGCATATAATGGATAGTATGCTGCATCTTCCATTGCTCTTACAAGTACTTTTTCATATGCAGCAGCAGCACCAGCGTCACCTACAGTTGCACGAGCTGTCTCTAATAATGTATCTAATTCAGCATCTTTCAATCCTGCATAGTTGCTTTTTTCCTTAACTTCCTTGTCCTCACTGTGGAACATAGTGTTAATTTCAGTTAATGTAGTTCCTGTGAATCCAACAGCTAAGAAAGCAGCATTCCATTCACCATTAGCTTTAGGATCAGCTATTTTCTTAAACATAGTGTTCATATCAACCGTTGTTTTCTGTAAAGAAACACCTAATTCTTTTGCCCAATCTTTTTCAAATAACGGAAGTAAAGTATCTAATACAGAGTTATTTTCAGAAGCCAAGAATTTAATTTTTAATGCTTTGCCATCTTTTTCTCTAATACCATCAGCACCAACTACCCAACCCGCTTCATCAAGAATTGCTTTTGCAGTTTCTAGGTTGTAACTGTAGTCTGGAAGTCCTGCTACTTCTCTTTCACCTCTAACAACATCACCTAATGCACTTACTGGGTTAATGAATGCTTTAGGTCCATATCCTAATTTAATTTCTTTTAAATCAGCACTAGCATCTTTTGTCCAACCAAAGTAAGAATCATTAAATGCATCACGGTTAATTCCATACATTAATGCTTTTCTTACAGCTGGATCAACAGTTGCCCCATTTTCAGTATTGAAAGTAACATATCCAATTCCTGCTCGTGCATAATCATGGTAAGCAAATTTATCATTAGAACTTATACTAGAAATCTTATCAGCACTTAAACTTGCTGGTAATAAGTCGACACTATTAGAAGTTAAAGCATCTAATTCAGTTGAATCTGTAACATGTTGAATCACAATTTTTTCTACTGAATAGTCCCCTTCAAGTGTAGTAAATTCTTCATTTTTAACGAAACTTGCGCCTGACGATTTGTCATACTTGTTTAATTTGTATGGTCCAGAACCAAGTGTAGTTGTTGTAGCTTCTTCGATGGCTTTTGTATTTCCTTTTTTGTAGTCCCCTTCGAACTGTTTACTAGAAATAATTCCAAAACTAGTTCCCAAATCAGCGATTGCATCATTTCTTGGCTCGCTTAAATGGAAAATAACCGTTTGTTCATCTGGCGTTTCAATTCCTTTTAAGTGTTTTACTTTAGAACCCTTTTTGTGAAATTTACTGTATCCTACAATATTTTCTGCTGTTGAACCAAAACGTCCACTGTAACTTGGATCAGCAACAACTTCAAATGTAAAACGAACATCTTCAGAAGTTAATTTTTCACCATCAGAGAATTTTAAACCTTTTTTAAGTTTAAAAGTCACTGTTAATCCATCTTCACTAATAGTAGGCATTTCACTTGCTAATTCTGGTGTTAATTCAGAATCAACATTATAGTCTAATAGTGAATCAAAAATTAAGTCAACAGCATATCCATCGTATGCAGTTGTGTAATAGATTGGTGAAATAACACCATCTAATTCCATTGACCCAACACGCAATGTGTTCGCATCGTCAGATCCACATCCAACAAGTGAAAGCCCCATAGCAAGCGATGCAGCAATTGCTAAAAGTTTTTTCTTCATTATGTTTTCCTCCCGTATCAATCTTTGTTGATAATGAGGTTATTATAGTATATTTTCTTTAAAATGACAATATGATTTCACTGTTTTTTCACACGTTTCTCACTTTTTACACTCTTTTTCTTCATTTTTTGTAAGCTTTTACATAAAAAGTTTTGCTTTTCATTATTTTACACTTTTTACTGTAAAATTTTACTCGTTATATAAACTGAAAAACTATTTTCTTCCTTACAAAAAAAGCAAGAAAAATAAGCAAGCCTTTTTCTAACAATCCGAAAGGAACAAAGAGCATACACAAGTGATTTTACTCCCTATCCCACGAATCATAAAAATTACTTTCTAAATACTTATTTTTCTTACTTAACATAAACAGAGGTAACGCACTACGACCGATAAAACTGCATTTTTATTATCGCAATATTTTTTTTGCTTCCTCTTGCCACTTTTTAAATTCTTCTTCTGTCGCCAACACGGTATGTGTTCCTGCCACTAAATGCTCACTTCCTTTTGTATAATCTACACCATATTCATTCACATCATAACTAAGTGATGTACGATTTTTTTCTACGAAAGGATTTGGTGAAGGAATCGCACTTAATAATGATCTAGTATATGGGTGAATTGGGTGATTAAATATTTCTTCCGTTGTTCCTGTTTCTACTAAATGCCCTAAATGAAGAACACCTATACGATCAGAAATATATTTAACCATACTTAAATCATGAGCAATGAATAAATAGGCTGTATTCGTTTCTTTTTGAATATCTCTCATCAAGTTGACAACTTGTGCTTGAATGGATACATCTAACGCTGAAATCGCCTCATCGGCAATAATTAAATCAGGATCCATAACTAACGCTCTAGCAATCCCAATACGCTGTCTTTGACCACCTGAGAATTGATGTGGAAAACGGGAGGCATGTTCTCTACTTAAACCTACTTTTTCTAAAATTCGATACACTTTTTCATTACGTTCTTCCCTAGAGGAATACATTTTATGAATATCTAAACCCTCAGCAATAATATCTAACACTTTTTTGCGTGGATTTAAACAAGCCATCGGATCTTGAAAGATCATCTGCATCTTTGTACGCAACAGTTTCAATTCACTATGATTCATCTTACCTGAAATATTCTTTCCATTAAAGATAATATCTCCAGAGGTTGGCTTATATAAACGAATGATACTTCTTCCTGTTGTTGATTTTCCAGAGCCTGATTCTCCTACTAGTCCATAGGTTTCCCCTGGATATACTTTGAAAGAAATCCCATCGACTGCTTTCACCGTAAATTTTCGACTTACCTTAAAATGTTGTTTTAAATTTTCCACAACAAGTAATGGTTCTTTTTCACTATTCATTAAATCCAGCCTCCTTTCTCATCTTCGCTAAACGTTTCTGTAATGATTCAGGCATCTTTACCTTTGGTGCTGCTTCATGACATAACCAACTTGCCACACGATGCGATCCACCAACATTAAATAATGGTGGTTCGATACGATAATCAATATTTAGTGCATAACGATTTCGTGGGGCAAAGGCATCACCTTTTACTTTACGAACAAGATTAGGAGGTGTTCCTGGAATGGTATATAGATCATCATCATCTGTATCCAAATCAGGCATCGCACTTAATAACCCCCATGTGTATGGGTGTCTAGGATCATAGAAAATTTCATCAATATGTCCTTTTTCGACAATCTTACCCGCATACATAACTGCTACATAATCCGCTACCTTTGCGACAACCCCTAAATCATGTGTAATATAAATAACGGATAAATTTCTTTCTCTTTGAATTTTTTTAATTAGTTCCAATATTTTCGCTTGAATGGTTACATCTAATGCCGTTGTTGGTTCATCACAAATTAAAACCTCTGGTTCACAACTTAGTGCAATCGCAATGACAATTCTTTGACGCATTCCTCCACTTAATTGATGAGGATAATTTTTCATACGCTTTTCAGCATCTGTGATTCCTACTTCCTTCAATAAGTTGAGTGCTTTTGCATATGCTTCTTGTTTTGATAAATGATGATGGTAAATCATTGCTTCACTCACTTGTTTCCCAATTGTCATCGTTGGATTTAAACTGGTCATAGGATCTTGAAACACCATCGCAATACGACGACCACAAATGTTTTTTCCCATCTCTTTTTTACTTAACTTAACAATATCTTCAACAACCATATGTCCATTGTTTTCTTTATCATAAGTAAATTCAATACTACCTTCGTTAATGACTCCATTATCACTTAATATCCCCATAATCGCTTTTGTTGTTACGGATTTCCCTGAACCAGACTCCCCTACGATTGCCAGTGTTTCACCTTTAAATAAATCAAGACGAATTCCACGAATCGCATCAACTAAACCATTATCGGTTTTAAAGGAAATAGATAAATCTCTTATTTTTAATACTCGCTCTTTTTTCTGTTCTGTACTCATCTTTATTTCTCCTTCATCGTTGGATCTAATGCATCACGCAAACCATCACCAAATAAATTAAAACTCAACATTAATAATGAGAAAAGAGCGACTGGTATCAACATCATATATGGATAGACAACAAATGATTTATATCCATCATTAATTAACATTCCTAAAGAAGCTAATGGAATTGGTAAACCTAACCCAACAAATGATAAATAGGCTTCATAGAAAATCGCATTAGGGATAGACATCATGACCATAATAATAATTTGACTATAAATATTAGGTAAGATTTCTTTAAAAATAATAAAGAAACTACTTGCTCCTAAAGTGCGTGATGCTAATACGAATTCTTCTTCTTTTACCTTTAAAACCTGTGCTCTAGTAATACGGCTCATACCAATCCACTCAGTAAAAGCAAGGGCTAATATAATGGTTGTTAATGAAGGTTTCATTACCATCTTCGTCTGTTTCAAAGTAA
>SAAR01000818.1 GCA_009916335.1 Erysipelotrichia bacterium
CAAAATGACGAAAGCAGGTATGCCTGAAAGCGTGCGTATTGCCTGAAAACACAACCCGCTAGGGGGAGACTTACCCGAAATCTGATTTATTCAACAAAGTCCATTAGACACTAAATGAGCAAATTGGCATCATCACCTTAGCTCTGTCAGGTTGATAAATCGCATTCCATAAATAACAACTTGATGTTAGTATAACTAAATAGCATTTGGAGATTACTGTGAAAAAAAAATTTTCGATAATAGTACCTGTATATAACGTTGAAAAATACTTAAGGGAATGTATTCAATCAGTATTAGATCAGGATTTTAACGACTATGAGATAATCTGTGTAAATGATGGTTCAACAGATGGCAGTCTAGATATCATACTGTCATTTGATGACCAAAGAATCAAAGTAATAAACCAGGAAAATCAAGGCCAATCGGTGGCAAGAAATGTCGCCATTGAATCATCAACTGGTGAATATATATGGTTTTTAGATGGTGATGATAAAATATCACATGGAAGTCTAAAGTTAATAGACAAGATAACCAATGAAAAAAATTATGGGATTATTTTCTTTAATGCACATGTTTTTTTTGACACTCCAGATCTGGAAAAAAAAGGCTGGCATGATTATAAGCGCTCAACATTTGGCGAAATAGATGCATTAACTTTCTTTGAAAAAGAAATGGCGAACAAAAAACTAATAGTGCAACCATGTTGCTATGTTTTTAAAAGGGAATTATTAAATGGCAATGCATTCATTCCGCATATATGTCATGAGGATAATCATTTTATAGCAACCCTGATTTTTGACAATTATTCAACTATATGCCTCTCGTTGGATGAGGAGTTATTTCTTAGGAGGGTAAGAAATGATTCCGTAATGACATCTAAAAAATCAATGAGGCACATCATTGGATATTCAACATGCATCGATGAGCTTACGAAGTATAAAAAAACAAAAGGCATACAAAACAAGAGCTTTGATAGATTTGTGAATGGAATGGTTTTGTCGTTATTCTCTATATCGGAAACAATAAAAACAAAGGAAGCAATGAATTATGTGGCGAGATATAAAAAACACCCCGGCCTATCATTTAAAGATAGCGTATTAATTAATTACCCATTAATTAAAAAGGCTTATTTAAAACTAAAAAACGGGAAGGTGTTTAATTACCTAAGGAATAGCATTATTAATAAAAAAAGCAACCCTTAATAAAAGCAAAGCGATAATTAATAAAGTTTTTTCTTTGTTGAATAAATAAGATTTCGGATAGGTATCCCCGTGACGGGTTGGGTTTTCAGGCGATACGCGGCTTTGTTGAATAAATCGAACTTTTGCTGAGTTGAAGGATCAGATCACGCATCTTCCCGACAACGCAGACCGTTCCGTGGCAAAGCAAAAGTTCAAA
>SAAR01000819.1 GCA_009916335.1 Erysipelotrichia bacterium
GTGCAGTTCTGATGATAGCGCATGTAAACAATACCTATTAGGAGAAATGACTCGTTCCCAGTTAGATGATATATGTAATAACGGGGGATTTGTTTGTTATGAAAGTCAAATGCTTAGGGAGTGGAAAGCGCTTGCTGGTGTTGTACAGACGGGTGCAAAAAAAGGTCAGCCTATGAAATTAAATCAGGTGCAAAATAATAGTTTATGTGTTTTAACTACACGTGATCCAAATTCAAATGAAAATGAAAGATACATCTTTGGGGTATTTCTTGTTGATCAAACATATGAGGGTGATTATTTAGACGAAGGTTATGTAACTACAAGATCAAAGTATAGAATAAAATTTTCACCTAGAGAAGCTTACAAAATGCTTTTTTGGAGATACCATGCAAATAGTAACCAACCGGAAGTACCTAGATGGAGTTCAGGATTACATAGATATTTCGAAGATGAACAAGCTATTCAAATATTGCAAGATATTGTACATTTAAAACAAGGTACTGAGGAAGAAGAATTGGCAAATGAGTTTTTAATATATTTTGCAGATATTAACAACATTGACATTAGCGCTGTGTCTACAAAGAATGGAGCATTACAAAGAAAGAAAAGGCGGTCTATATGAGAAAAAATGGAAGATTTTATTCGGAGATAACTGGTAATAGTTTTGAAGGAAATGATAAATATTCAAAAGAGTTAAAACAATGCATAGAGAAAGCTGGGCAATTATGCTTAGACAACTTAAATTGTAAATCATATTCTCCTATTATGATGTTAGGTAGTATACAATCTGGAAAAACAAGGGCTTTCATTGGCTTAATGTCATTATGCTTTGATAATGATTTTGATATGACAATTATTTTAACAAAATGTAGTAAAGCGCTTGTTCAACAAACGGTTAGTCGTATGACTTCAGAGTTTGACATTTTTCGTACTGGTAATGCAACTGTTGGAGATGTAGTTGCTCAGGATATTTTAGATATCGATTTTAGAGGCACAAGAACTATGGGAGAAAAGGAAAATATCGTAAATCAATTTCTAAAAAGGTATCGTGGTAAGAAAAGAATTATAGTGGTAAAAAAACAAGCAGACAATGTAGATCGAATGAATATGTTTATTGAGGAACTGGTAAAACAGGATTTTTATAAACGTATCCTAATCGTTGATGATGAGGCAGATATTACTTCAATTGGCTATGAGAAGCCGAAAGAGCAGGATGAAATTACATTGCGACGTATTTCAGGTTCAATAAATACAATGCGAAAGCAATTACATAGTAATATTGAGCATGTCTTGATGCAAGTTACAGCGACTCCATATGCTTTATACTTACAACCCTCAAGTTTTTCTGATTCCAATATTATGCCTGTTAAACCTTTGCGTACCGTTGTTTTACC
>SAAR01000820.1 GCA_009916335.1 Erysipelotrichia bacterium
AAATATTTTGGAGTGCCAGATGGAGCCTACTTATCAAATGATAAGATCTTGGAGGTGAGTTTAGAAGAAGAAAAATCTAATCACCGCATGAAACATATATTGGGACGTTTTGAAGGAGAAGCATCGACCTATTATAACGATTTCAAAGAAAATGATGAGTCTTTTAAAATGCTCCCGTTAAAAAAAATGTCTAGACTTTCTAAAAATATATTGGGTGCGATTGACTACGAAAAAGTTCGTTTAAGAAGACATCAAAACTTCCTGTATCTTCATGACAATTTGGGTAATTCCAATGTTTTAGATATCAGAGTACCAGATGGTCCTTTTTCTTATCCGTTTTATGTAAAGAATGGAATTGTAGTGAGAAAAGCCCTTGCAGAAAAGAAAATATATATACCAACTCTCTGGCCTAATGTACTGAGAGATAATAAAGAAAGTACTACAGAATATGATTATGCCGCAAATATACTGCCCATACCATGTGATCAGAGATATGACATTAAAGATATGAAGAGAATAATTAAGGAGTTGAAAATATGTATAGATTAAGAAAAATTGATAGAGAAGATATGATAATTATAAATTCTTGGCGTTCTAGTAAAGAACTTATTGATCATCTCGGAGCTCCTTTCAGATATATTAACAAAGAAGTAGATTTTAAATGGTTTGAAAACTATATGCAAAATCGAGGAACTAATATTAGATGCTCCATTTTGAACGAAGAAGAACAAGTACTTGGACTTGTAAGTCTCACAAATATTGATCGAATGAATCAAACAGCAGTATTCCATATTATGATTGGAGATAGCACACATAGAGATAAAGGCATAGGTTCTTATGCAACAAATGAGATTCTGCGACATGCATTCTATGATGTGAACTTAAATCGAGTAGAGCTAACAGTGTTAGAAAGTAATAATAGAGCTATCGCTTTATATGAAAAGCTCGGATTCAAAAAAGAAGGCATCAAGCGTGAAGTAGTTTATAAAAATGGGGAATTTGTCAATATGATTTTTATGGCTATTTTGAAGAGTGAATACAAAAATGAGGTGGTAATATGAAAAATCCCATTCAAGTAACACGCTCATCAATGCCAGAATTTGAAGAATATATTGAAGAAATAAGAGAATTGTGGGATACCCACTGGCTTACCAATATGGGAACAAAACATAAAAATCTTGAATCTCAGCTTCTATACTATTTAAATGTGCCCAACATAACTCTCTTTACTAATGGCCATTTAGCACTTGAATGTATAATTGCTGCCTTAGACCTCAGGGGAGAAGTTATCACAACTCCCTTTACTTTTGCATCAACAACACATGCAATTGTACGAAATGGTCTAAAACCAGTATTTTGTGATATTAATCCTGATGACTACACAATTGATGTG
>SAAR01000821.1 GCA_009916335.1 Erysipelotrichia bacterium
CTACTACACAACAAAATCAACTCCAAATTAACAATATCAATGATATTCAAAATGTTAAAAACCTTACTGAATTGAATCAACTATTACCTGCTAAAGTTAATGATGATACCATCCTTGTTTCTGTTATTAAGAAACAAAGGAATATGCATGATATTTTTGTTTATAACTATAGATTAATTAATTATGAAAAAGGTTTTATAGATATCGAACAATTACAGATGGAAACACATGTTAAAAAATGTTCAAGTATAGTAGACAAAGATAATGGGATGATAGCAACTTATAGTTATACAGATAGAAATTCTGATTATATTGGGAAATTTAATTTTAGTAAGCAAACATGTCTATTTTTGTTTTATATTTATAAAAATGAACCTGAAAGATTCAAGAAGTATCTTAAATCTTTATCGGACATTGATTTTATGAATATGGGTATTGATAGTAGTAGTTCACTATTAAAAGGGGAGTTTAAAACTATATTCGGTGATAGGTTGTTTGATACCAACCTTAATGTTGAATGAGTTTTAATATGAATAATACAAAGAGAAAAATAGCAGAATTAATTGGTGTATTGCCTCAGATATTGTTATGGATAGCAATATATATTTTTTCTATTTATAAACTTTGGGAGTTGTTTTTTAATACCCCAACTTTGAGAAATCTCTTTTTTGCTATATTAATGACATTGGTAGTTGGGTTGTTTTTTGTTATTGTCTATATAATTTCTACAATAAAAAAATAACCATATTATTTTTAATCTTTACATGTAAAACCAAGGAAGAAGCATTGATGAACCCACTTATTCCCATTTTAGTCCAAAAAACAGGCATTGCCAAAGAAAATATCATCAACATTTTAAAGCTTTTAGAGGAAGGCTCGACCATTCCGTTTATCGCGCGGTATCGCAAAGAAATGACGGGTGGGGCGAGTGATGAAGCTCTTCGTGAGTTTGAGAGCATTTATGCCTATGCGAAAAAATTACAGAGTCGAAAAGAGGAGGTCTTGCGCCTCATTGAGGAAAAAGCGATCCTCACACCCGAGATAAAAAATGCGGTTGAAAAAGCGCAGACGCTTCAAGCCATTGAAGACATTTACAGACCGTATAAAGAGAAGAAAAATAGCCGTGCTACTGTGGCAATAGCAAACGGATTAACGCCTTTGGCGGATAGTTTAGAAAAAGCCGAGCTTGAAGCCGAAGCGTTTGAAAAAAAGGCACAAGGTTTTGTGAGTGAGAAAGTTGAAAGTGTCAAAGAGGCGATTTCAGGGGCACAGGATATTTTAGCGGAGCGTTACAGTGATGATGCCAAAGAGCGAGAGTATTGGAGAGCGCAACTGCATGACTACGCTTCGTTTGAGATCAAAGCAACTAAAATGCTCAAGCCTGATGGGCTC
>SAAR01000171.1 GCA_009916335.1 Erysipelotrichia bacterium
CCTTGAACTTGTTTATGTGATGATCCTGAAAAGTATAAAACGCGAACAAGCGACGATTTTATTTCTTTTCATTTATGTAAGGATAATTGCAAATTATCCAACAAAAATTCCTTTCATATTATAGCACAAATATTCCTAATCAGAAATAATTAAATCTAAAATAGTCTTTTTAATAACTGAATTAGTAGTATTTTTATGCTTTAATAATTTATCTAACTTTTCTAATATTTCTTCAATCTCTTCTTTTTCTATTCTCATAACATGATTTTTAAATATCAAATCATTTTTTGTTTTTTCAAATGTTTCCCCACCAAGATGTAGTTCTTCAAACATTTTTTCTCCAGGTCTTAAACCGATTTCTCTAATCTCAATATCTTCATATGGTTCAAATCCAGATAAACGAATTAACTTTTCTGCTAAATCTATAATTTTCACTGGTTCTCCCATATCTAATACAAAGATTTCACCACTATCTGCATAATATCCAGCTTGTAACACTAATTGTGCTGCTTCAGGAATCGTCATAAAGTAGCGAATAATCTTTTTATCAGTGATCGTAACTGGCCCACCTTCTTCAATTTGTTTCTTGAAGATAGGAATCACACTACCATTACTTCCTAACACATTCCCAAAACGAACCGCTGCCATCTTAGTTACGCCGTTATTTCCATTCGCTTGTAAAATCATTTCTGTCATACGCTTTGTCGCACCCATCACATTCGTTGGATTGACTGCTTTATCCGTACTAATCATAATAAAGCGTTTTACTTTATTTTTGATACAACACTGAATAACATTATTTGTCCCAAACACATTGTTTTTAATGGCTTCCATTGGTCTTGTTTCCATTAAAGGAACATGTTTATGTGCTGCTGCATGATATACAACATCTGGCTTATATTGAGCAAACAATTCATTAATTGCTTTCTTATCACGAATTGATGCAATCGTTGATAGAATAACAATATCTTCTTTAATCTTTCCATGCACTTTATCACGATTAAACTCTTGTTCTAACATGTATAATGCATTTTCATTAATATCAATCATCAATAAAATATTTGGTTTAAATTTAATGATCTGTCGGCATAATTCAGAACCAATCGAACCACCAGCTCCTGTTACACAAACAATACGATTACTTATGTATTCTTCAATTTCTTTTTGATCTAAACGAATTTCCCCACGTCCTAATAAATCTTCAATCTTCACATCTTGCACAGACGTCTTTTGTTTTAACATATTAGGATTATTGATAATCTTTTCAGGATCACCCATAATTTTAACATTTAATTTCGCCTGTTGAACTTGTTCAACAATTCTTCTCACATCTGCTTTACTAGCACTTCTAATCGCAATAATGGCTGTATCAATTTTATACTTCTCTTTTAATGCGACTAAATCATTCGTTGTCCCAAGCACTGGATAACCAGCTACCATCAGATTCACTCGAACATCATCGACAAACCCAATCACTTTATAATTGAAATTATCATTTTGCAAAATTTCTTTTAATAATAAATTTCCTGCTGATCCTGCACCGATAATCAATACGTTTTCTTTTTTATCATTGTTATTTACCAACGTATATCTTCGATATAGACGATAGGATGTACGAAAACTAAACATCATTAAAATAGATAATAAACCAGCAATAAACTCTACACTAATAAAAAACATATCATGCGTAGAAAACCAAGTAATGATCATAATGAGTGCTGTTGCAAATATATTTGCAAATGCTAAACGCAACACTTCTTTTGAACTGATAAATATCCATAGACTTTTATAAATCTTAAACGCAAAAAAACTAATCGCATAAATGATTACAACAAGAAGTACAAACCATAGCGTTTCAATGTTACGCACTTTGTCTGTAATTCTAAAGGCAAAGTCAATTCTTGCCCAATATGCAATCAAATAAGAAATTAGTACAATAACTGAATCGAATAAAAATAATATCTTCGTTCTATTCGCCCTATATAATTTATTCTCATATATTTTATCTAGCATACTTAATTCACCGTTCCCACTGCTAAATTATAATACAAAATTACACAAAATACTACATAAAATCACAAATTTCTACCCCCCCCCCCCATTTTTTTACGTTCTAGTTATAAATTGATTGTTTATCGCTTATCTATGTTATTTAAGAAGGTTTTTCAGTAAATAAATAACCATAATTACAATGAAATAATATAATAATAAAAAAAACAAAAAAAACACTTCAACGTTTACGCATTGAAGTGTTTATCATTCATTATTCTGGTATGTTTACGCTTTCTCCATTTTTCACTTGTGCAATCAACATTTTTGCAGTTGCCACTGTATTTTTGTCTGGATACATCACATACGCATTAAAACCATTGGCTGGTGTCCAATCGGTTCCCCCTGTACCTTTTACAGCGTAATCACTAATTGTCCAACCACTCATATTATCTAATTGCATGTTCACTAAAGAAGTAATTTCATCATCACTCATATTCGTTTGGAAACTACCACCAATCGCACTCATCACACCCATATAGTTAGTAATGATAGAAGGAGAAGTCGCTTTTGCAATAATTCCCGAAAGAACACGCGATTGATTTTTAATTCTTTCATTATCTCCACCTGACAATGAGTAACGCTCTCTTGAGAAAGCAAGTGCTTCATCACCATTCAAACGATTTGTACCTGCACTAAAACTATAACCACCTGCACTAAATGCATATTGACTTTCTACATTAATTCCACCTAACGCATCGACAATATCCACTAAGCTTGAGAAATTGACACGCATGTAGTAGTTAATTTCTTCATCAAAATAGTTCGATACAGATTGTACCGTACAATCAACACCAAAGATACCTGTATGCGTTAGCTTATCTTCTTGATTATTTTGACATACTTGAGGAACATAATAATCTCTAGGAATATCAATTAACAAGATCTGTTTAGTTTGTGGATTAACAACCATCAATTTATTCACATCACTTCTTGAAACAGATGAGATAGATCCATAGGTATCAATTCCACTAATATACACAACAAAAGGTACATTAGTCACATCTACACGTTTACTAATTGATTCTGCTTTTTCTTTAAACGTATATGTTTTAATCACTTTCGTATCTTCTTTAAAAGTAGGGTGATTATCTTCAAACATTCCTCGATACCCTTCATTTAAAATGATTGCATCTACTTCCCCACTATATAATCCTTGTGCAAATACATCAAAGCCATTGTAAGTAGAAGTTGTAATACTTTGCTTCACATCTTCTTCAATTTTAGAGACAGCCTGCTCTGTATACTTATCACTACCTACACTAATTGTTCCAAAGGTAGCATCTTTTAAATCCTCTATTTTATCGTAGCCACTCTCTTTCATTACCACAACAGAAATTTGTATTGTCTTTGTATCATCGCCTGTAATCATGCTAAACGTATTATATGTTTTAAATAAATATAAGTTACCAACACTTAACAAACCACATAACAAGATAATTAAAAGCTTTCCTAATACTTTATTTACTTTATTTGTTCGTTTCGCATATTGTAAGAAATACATTGCTAAAAACAATAAAAGTAAAACCACACTAGCTATAACAATATACTTTATCGGTATCATCTTCGCAATAAACATTTGTACAATAAATAATATATTTAAAATTGCATAAATGCCAATAAAATAAAAACGAATATCTTTTAATAATTTTTTCATATATAAAATCTCCTAGGCCTGAAAAGATCCCTTAAAATTATACCACTAATTGAAAAGATTGCAAAAAAACATCTTTACCTTTTTTACACTTGTATGAAATCACTTGCTTTATATCAAGTGCCTGTTGCCATAAAATTTAACATTTCATTATAATGGTTTGTGTTTTCTTTGTTACTTTTTTATGATAAAAAAAGAGGAGTCTGCCTCCTCACTCTATATACGTTCCTTCATTTTCACTAAATGTTCCTAGCAAATGCACTTTAATATGATGTACTTTTGCATAATCTACACAACGATCATGCAACACCCTTGACTTTAAATTGAGCATATCATCATAACTTAAACGCTGGTATTTTTTCGCATTCTTATTTAAGTTAGGATTACTATCATACACACCGTCCACATCACTATATATTTCTACACAAGGTAAATTCATCATCTGGGCAAACAATACCGCACTATAATCACTACCACCTCTACCTAACGTAGTTACCTTACCTGTTTCATTCACACCCAAAAAACCACCAACAACCAAAATATCGTAATCTTTCAAATATTCACTAATCTTACTTGCATCTAATTTCTTTAAATTTGCATATTCATATTTATCATCAGTAATAATCCCTGCATCAATATAATTCACAGCTTTCACACGCAAGTTTTTTTCTAATAGTTCACTACAAACACGCAACGCTGAATACTGCTCACCAATCGATGCCAACCATGCTTGTTCCTCTTTACTCATCTTATCACTCGCATAAGAAAGTAAGGTATCTGTCGCAAAAGCATTCGGGTATCTTCCTTGTGCACTCACCACAAGAATAATCTTATATTCCCTTGTATACTTCATCACATGGGCATACACATACTCTCTTGTAATGACACTTTTTAAAGAAGTGCCTCCAAATTTCATCACTTTTAGCTTTTGCTCCTTCATAAATGCCCCCCCTTACTCATCATTACACTATGATAAGTTTCCATTTTGGTTTGGGCTATTCGTTAAACAACGCAAAAAATTGATCTTTATAATATTTATAAGCACTAGGAATGGAATAGACGTTTTCAACATTAGCAATACTTGTCCAAAAATGTCCTTCCTTGCTAAAGCACTCATCACATTCAATTAAAAAGCCTTTCATATGCCATTCTTTATGTGAAAATACATGTTTATATTTTCCTAAGTAAACACCATTTTTAAAATCGCTTTTTTTCTTATGTCCTGCTTTTAATACAAATTCATATAAACCAGCTAATAATCCTGTATCTTCTCGTTTATGTAGTAACACTTGACCATTACACACATAAATCAAAACAGTATATTTTTCACTTGTTCGCTTAGTCTTTTTAATACGCACTGGTAGTTGATTCACTAATCCTTGTTTATAAGCTAAACAAAAATTACTTAATGGACAAATATTACAACGAGGATTGCTGTTAGGCACACAAATCCCTGCTCCTAAATCCATTAAAGCCTGATTGAAAATACCCATATCCTCGGCTTTATCTAATTCTATTAAAGATTGTATTTTATTTCTTGTTTTTGTTAATAAAATATCTTCTTTAATCGCAAATAAACGAGCATACACACGAAGAACATTCCCATCAATCGCACAGACAGATTGCTTATAAGCAATTGAGGCAATCGCCCCAGCAGTGTATGGTCCAATCCCTGATAAGTTTAACAATTCCTCATAGCTAGAAGGTAATTTCCCATCGTATTTTTCCATACAAGTAATGGCTGCTTTCTTCATATTTCTAACGCGTGAATAATATCCTAAACCTTCCCACAATTTCACCAAATAATCATCTTCTACTGTTGCCAATGAAGCAAGTGTTGGTAATGCCTTGATAAAACGTGTAAAGTAAGGCTTCACTGCTTCTACACGAGTTTGCTGAAGCATAATCTCACTTACCCATACTCGATAAGCATCACGATTTTCACGCCAAGGTAAATCACGCTTATTTTCCATATACCACGCTACTAAACAACTACTTATTTTTTCCATATCTATCTATACACAAAAAGCGTACTACACGCTTTTCCTTTCTAACACTTGAATAACTTCTCGCATATCTTCAATAATCTCATCAGCTTCCCTTTGATCTATTGGCAATGCTTTTACATTTCTAGCTAGAACACGATGAACATTCGCATTTTTAGCTGCTCTAATACCATAAAAAGAATCTTCTAAAACAATACACTCTTGTGGTGTTACATGTAATAAATCAATCGTTTTTAAATAGACATCAGGTGCTGGCTTACTATGTTTCACTTCATGCCCACTACTAATCGCATCGAAATAATCATACAATTCACATTCTTTCATATGTGAAATAATACCTTCTTTTTCTGTTGCACTACTAAGACCAATTTTATAGTTATTCGCTTTTAAATACTGCATCACTTCTTCAACACCATCTACTCGTAATGCCATATAATCTAATGGGTGTTCTTTCAAATAACGATGCCAGTCTTTCCACATTGCATTCGGTTCTACTAATCCATTTGTCATTTCACTTATAATCTCACAACCACGTTCATGAGAAGAACCAATTAACTGAAGTAAATGTGCTTCTGTGTAAGGATAGTTTTTTTCTTCAAAGTAATCTACTAGCATACTAGAATATGCCAACTCACTATCAATTAAAACACCGTCCATATCAAATATAACAGCTTTAATATTTTTCATTATATAATACTCTCCAAAGCAATCTCGATCATTTTTGTAAAAGAAGTTTCTCTTTCTTTCGCACTCGTTATTTCATTAGATACAAAAGAATCTGAAATCGTCAATAAACAAGCCGCTTTCTTCCCTAACACTTTTGCATTATGAAACAAAGCAAAACTTTCCATTTCTACGGCTAAACAACCATGTTCTTCATATAATCTTTGATAATAATTACTTTTATCTTCTTGATAAAAAACATCACTAGAATGTATACAGCCCTCTATGATAGGAATCTGCAAACGTTTTGCACTTGCATGTAAACTGACATTGAGTGATGCATCTGGATAGGTTTTATCTTTTTGGTATCCATTTTGTACTCTTGCATAATTGGATTCACTATATGCTTCACTCACTAAAATAACATCATATACTTTTGCTTGATGACAATAAGAACCAGCAGAACCAACACGAATAATACAGGAAACATCATATTGTGAAAATAATTCATAGGAATAAATACCAATACTTGGCATTCCCATTCCTGACCCCATGACAGATACACGTTTTCCTTTATATGTTCCTGTATAGCCAAACATATTTCTCACTTTATTAAAACAAACGACATCTTGTAAATAAGTATCGGCAATAAATTTAGCACGCAATGGATCGCCAGGCATCAATACAACACTTGCGATTTCTCCTTTATTTGCTTCATTATGTGGTGTAGACATAAACTCACGCTCCTTTTATAGATATTATAGCAGAAAAAAAGATGACAAGCATTAGTTATCGCCTATCATCTTTATATGTATTCTTACTTATTTAATCTTCTTCTTGATACAATACTTGCTCCACCTAACACAATTGCTACACCCATTAATGCTAGTAATCCACTTGTGTTTGTTGTATCTCCTGTATCTACCTTTTTCACTTCTTTTTTACTTGTATCTGCTGGTGTTGTCTTA
>SAAR01000822.1 GCA_009916335.1 Erysipelotrichia bacterium
AAGGTATCAAAGTGCTTTCACTCTTTTTTATCGATAGAGTGGCAAATTACCGTGAATATGACAGCGAAGGCAATGCTCAAAAGGGTAAATACGCCAAATGGTTTGAAGAAGAATACAAACAAATCATCAAGCAAAGAGCCTATGCAGATTTATTTAAAAGCATCAAAGACTTAGATACCGAAGTAGAAAAAATCCACAATGGCTATTTTTCAAGTGATAAAAAAGGTGTCTTAAAAGACAGTACTGGCAATAATGCAGATGATGAAGATACTTTCAATCTCATTATGAAAGACAAGGAAAAGCTTCTCTCATTTGAAAGCCAGCTTCGTTTTATCTTTTCACATAGTGCGCTAAAAGAAGGATGGGATAACCCAAATGTTTTTCAGATTTGTACGCTCAATGAAACCAACTCAACCATAAAAAAGCGTCAAGAGATAGGACGAGGTCTTAGAATTTGTGTCAATCAAGAAGGTGAACGTGTTTATGGTTTTGAAAACAATACCTTGACGGTTATGGCAAATGAGAGTTATGAAGAGTTCGCGAAAAGCCTACAATCTGAGATAGAAAGTGAAGAGGGTATTAAATTTAATGTTATTCAAGAGCACTTTTTTGCTAACTTGCCTATCAAAAATGATGCTGGAGAAATGCACTATTTAGGATTTGAAAAAAGTGAAGCGTTGCAGCATTATTTGCTTGATAAAGGGTTTATCAACAATCAAGGAAAAATCCAAGATGCGTTGAAAATTGCACTCAAAGAAAACACCTTTAAAGTGCCAGAAGAGTTTGCGTCTATACAAGAAAACATCATCCAATCTATCAAGAAAGTTGCAGGTGGTCTTAATATTAAAGATGCTTCTGATAAAACATTGGTCACACTTCATAAGCAGATTTTATTGGGTGAGGATTTTCAAGCCCTTTGGAATGAAATCAAATACAAAACAACCTATCGTGTCAATTTTGATGTGAGAGCCTTGGTGGATGCATGTGCACAAAAGATAGCCGATGAGCTTACGTTTGGTAAAATCAAGTATGTCTATTCAAAAGCCAAAAATAAAATCACACGCGTGGGTGTTGAGATTGATGAAAGTAGCATTATTGAAAAGTTTAGTGATGCAGAGGTCGTTCAATACCAATTGCCCGATATTGTAACTTATCTTCAAAATGAAACCAAGCTCACACGCAAAAATATTGTCGATATTCTTATCAAAAGTGGTAAGTTAGAGAGCTTTAAAAACAACCCACAAAAGTTCATTGATGGGGTTATTGCGATTATTCGTAAAACGATGAGTATCTTTATCGTCGATGGCATCAAATACCATAAAATTGGTGATGAGTTCTACTATGCCCAAGAGTGTTTTGAAGATAAAGAACTCTATGGCTATTTAAAATC
>SAAR01000823.1 GCA_009916335.1 Erysipelotrichia bacterium
GTATATATTTCGCATAGGTTTAATTTAAGGCTATCAACGTTCGACTCATTCCTTAGCATTATCTAACTAGTTCAATTAGGAGTAAGTTATATTGTAAAAGTAATCAGTTTCACGTTACTCTGTCACATGCTCCATTTAAGATTGAAATCATCGCTGCACATGGTGTCCAAAATTATCGAGTTGATGTATCATATTAGTTCACGCATCTATCAGATGTTGGATCCAACATTTGTATTGGATTCAACAACTAACCGATGCCACAATGCGTAGCGAGACATACTATGAATGCCCCTCAATACCTTGAAGAATTACAGATTATCAAGCCAACGAACCGACTAGAGGTGGAGCCATTTTTGCGTATTTATAGTCTGGTTGAGTACATCTGTAAGCAATATCATAATCTTCCACCAGATTTATCTGCTCGCAGAGATTTTCTAGATAGTCTACCTGACGATTTTACTGATAAATATCTCATCCCCTTTGCAGAGAAACTGCTACCCCGATTTGAAATGAGGGATAATGAAATACATCAGGTTTATACATTAGGGTTTAGCGAGGGCGACAAGAAACTCTACGTTGAAAAACATATGCGCTACATGCCTGCGTTTATACATGATCATGATTTTTTTGAGCTAATGTATGTATATTCAGGGAATTGTGTACATGAAGTTGAGGGTAAAGAAATACAATTACGCGGGGGAGATATTTGCCTAATACCGCCATTCATCTCTCATAAAGTAATGGTTTTCGATGATAGCATTTTGATTAATATACATATCAAACCATCAACTTTTCAAAATATATTTTTCGATCTCCTTGACAACTACGATATACTTTCCGTGTTTTTCAATAGAGCATTAGATGGTGAATATCAAAACAAATATTTATTATTTCATACTTTTGGCGACCCCAAAATAAAAGAGATAATTAATGATATTTTGATAGAGTACTGGAACGAGAATCAGTATTTCGAAAAAATACTTGTGTCAATGATGAAGATATTCCTGGGTTTATTACTCCGGAATCATGATAACTCACTTGAGTTAGGAGATATGACACATAAAAAAACAAATAAGTTTGTAGATGTTATTAACTTCATTCAAAGCAATTATAAAACAGTTACCCTTTCAACCTTATCTCGAAAATTCTATTACTCATCTCCACATCTTAGCAAATTAATTCTTAAACAGACTGGTAAAACATTCACCCACCTTGTTTCTGAATTAAAAATAAATAAAGCTTGCTACTTGTTAGTAAACAGCAACATGACTGTCCAGGATATTGGATTTGAAGTTGGATATAATAGCCAGGAACATTTCATTAGATCATTCAAGAAAATTAAAAATATCACCCCGAATAAATATAGAACCGATCATACTCCTCATGATGC
>SAAR01000824.1 GCA_009916335.1 Erysipelotrichia bacterium
AAAATCGCCCACGAAGTGCTTTATGTCTAATCGTGATATAAGCCTCTACATCGTCGATATTTTCATTGCTATCGACAAAATTTCCCGCTTTACATGTAAGATAAAAAATGGAGCTGAACTGCTCGTACATGAAATGGCATGGGATGCGTGCATCAGAGAGCTTGAGATCATCGGCGAAGCCACCAGAATACTCTTAAACAGCGGACTTCTTAAAAGCGAATACCGTCGCATCGTTGACTTTCGCAATCAAATCAGTCATGGTTATTTTGGCATTGATGAAGAGATCGTTTGGGAAGTAATAACGCACAAATTGCCTGAATACAAGGCAGAGTTGATTTCTCTAGTCACAACAGAAAAAATTATGCTTGAACATGCCATCGCGCATGCTAAAGTAGAGAATGTGAAGAACGAGCAGGTTTTGAGATTTTTAGAAGAACTAATAAAAAATTAAAATTATAGGGATAAATCTATGAAAACGGTCTCAATTTTTAATAACAAAGGCGGAGTTGGCAAAACAACCCTGACATATCATTTTGCTAATGCTTTATCAGAGCTTGGGCATAAAACATTAATTTTTGATTTAGACCCACAATGCAATGTTACAATAATGTCAATGGAAGAAGCCGTCATTCATGAAATTTGGGAAAAAGAAGATAGTTTCATTCAAGATTATAAAGCTGCTAGGGATGTTATAGATACTGAAAGGTATCGAGATTTATTTGAAGAAACTCGTTCTATTCATTTTTTATTAAAGCCATCTCAAGATGGTGTTGATTCAGAATATCTTGCTAAGCCGTATCAATTGAATGAAAATCTTGCAATCATTCCTGGTCGTTTGACGATGCATATGTTTGAAGATAAAATATCAAAAGTTTGGAGTGAAGTTTACAGAGGAGAACCACAAGCAATCCGCATTATTAGCCAAATAAGATATTTGGCAATCGAGTATGCTCGATTATATGGGTATGAATATGTAATCATGGATACTTCTCCTAGTTTAGGAGCTTTAAATAAAGTAGTCATATCTACAACTGACTGTTTTATGATTCCTGCAATGCCTGATTTGTTTTCCCTCTATGGGATTAGAAATATTGGTGGAGCATTAATTGAATGGAAAAAAGAATTTGATATGATAATGCATTTCTTACCTCCTGAAAAGAAAAAGGTTTTTCCTGAAAAATATGTTAGATTATTAGGCTATACAATTTATAATGCAAGAAAATACACTTCTTCTACTAATAATGAATGGAATTTAGCAAAAGCTCATTATAACATTACCGTTTGTTACCCATGTTTATTAGCTCGCTTGTTATTCTAAATAGGTAAAATTAAGATCGTTCGCAACTTAATTCTTAATTCAAATTATCAATAATAATAGGAATGATAATG
>SAAR01000825.1 GCA_009916335.1 Erysipelotrichia bacterium
GCTTTTCTTTTTTTCTCGTAGATTCTATCGTTAAATCGGACCATTTGTTCATTGATGCTACTCTCAATTCCACGCAATTCAGCCTCTTCAACTTTTTGAAGTTGTTCTTTAACGCCCTTCTTTGAAACATTTAATTCCTCAACTAAAAGATAATCTCGGTTTTGTGCCTTTAGTCTTTCTATAGCCAGATTTAACTCTTTGTATTTATTCAGGTAAGTAGTTGAATAGTTTGCTGGCTCTCCATGCTTAGAAAGCTGATTTTTTAGGCTATCAATTTCATGATTTAACCGTTCAAGATTTTTGCTTAACTCTCTTCTCTGTTGCTCATATTCGGCCATCAGTATTTCACTTAATTTTTCATGGAAAGATTCAATTTCAGATATTTTACGAATATTAACCTCTGGAAAGAACTGCTCTAACTCTTCATATGGGCCATGATGGACTTCTGGATTTGAAGAGAGATTGTCTTCAACAAGACTTAACTGTGTTTTAGTTGACGTTCTGTTTCTCATCAAAATGTTTAATTGAGTCTTGATTTGACTTATCTGATCTGCCTGTTTCAAATCAAGGTCTACATAATTAGAGTTATTAGAGACAGTGTGATTTCTCAAGTCATCTTTGATTTTTTCTAACTCACTAAGATTTTCGTTATAACGCTTCTTTGTTGTGATAGAGCCGTACGATATAACATCCTGTTTCTTTGCTTTCTTGAGGGCATCGAGTTTATCAGATACTTTTTTAAATTCTGTTCGATATGACTCAATAACTTCAAATGAGTTAAATAATTTTTCTAATGCTGTAATTGCGGCTACATTTTTTTCTCTTGGATCGCTGTGTAGGGGTTTCTTTTCGTCATGGTTGTTCTTTCCATAGATTCTAAAGTAGCGACTAATTAGCTCCCTAAATGAACTTCCATAGAAATCAACTCCATACTGTTCTTGTAAAAAAGATAAAAAGTCCTTAATGTTAATTTCCTCAATAAAATTAAATTTCCCATCGCATTTATTAATTGTAGTTTTCTGAGTGGTACTTCTAGAAAAAAAGTAAGATGTACCATTGAACTCAAATTCAAAATTAATCGTATGAAGTCCCACTTGGTTTACAGCATCGCTATTAAGGTAGGAGTTTCCGCCGTATGCAAAGTCAATAATAAGCAGCAAAGTTGATTTGCCGATTGAGTTATTAGCATTCACACCTCCAAGAATCGTATTAAGCCCTTTCTTAAACTCTATTGGTGGACGCACTTGCCCTTTGGAAATAAATTTATCGCACTGAATCTTCTTCAACATAGACAATCACGCCCCTTTCTTCATCGAGTTCGATTTTTCTTAATGCATAAAGACAGCATAACGTTTCTGTATAATCTTCTATATCTAAAAACAGACTTTT
>SAAR01000172.1 GCA_009916335.1 Erysipelotrichia bacterium
ACCTAAATAAAAGATACTAGTCATAGTGGAAAATAGAAAACTTAACAAGATGGTCGCAACACTTAATGTAATACCCATTCGCATACCATATTTCACAGTATAGATAACAATCAAAACACTAAGTAAAAACATCATCAATTCAAATGTCCCTGCAAATTGGCGATTAATGATGAGAATTGCCCCCATCATTGCAAGCATCATTGCTCCTTCACTAATGGCTCTAGTCTTTGACTTCATGCTCAACCTCTTTTTCTTATATAAATATACATACTATATAATAACAATTTTTTTCGCTAAAAGGAAGTTTTAAACACAGCTTTCCTTTGAATATTAGAATAGACATTTCATTTTTTTTAATAAAAACCCATCTCAATAGATACACTTTTATTTGTTTCGTATGTCTATTTTGATGGGATTGTATGATCTCTAATTGAAATTTACGCTCACTTTTACACTAAAAGAGCAAACTTTTCACTAGGTTGATGACCTTTCTATCTTTACTTGATTTCGACACTACTGCTATCATCAATAATAATCTGTGTACTGTAATACATCGTTAGTGCCTCTACTAAATAAGCTAAATCTTTACTACCTGCACTCTCATAAGAAGAATGCATTGCTAATTGTGCTAAACCAACATCTACACAATGCAAGGACACATGGGCATTACTTAAATTCCCTAGCGTTGACCCTCCTGCTACATCACTACGATTTGCATAATGTTGCACAGGGACTTGTGCTTTTTCACAAATCATGGCAAATACAGAAGTGCTGAATGCATCACTTGTATATTTTTGATTGGCATTATGTTTAATTACGACTCCTCGATTCATCAATGTATAGTTTTCCACATCGTATTTCTCAGGGTGATTTGGGTGCAAGGCATGTGCATTATCGCAAGAAACCATAAAACTTTTGGCAATCGCACAATGATAATCTTCCTCATCATAGCCTAATGACGCATTAATTCTTGTTAGCACATCATAAAGCAAAGTAGAATCTGCCCCTTGTTTTGTTAAAGAACCAACTTCTTCATTATCAAAACAAGCGGCTACTTGTATTCCTGTTTTCCCTTCACTTTTTAATAATGCTTGAAACGATGCATATGCACACTGCAAATCATCTAGCTTACACGCTGAAATAAATTCATCTTTATACCCCCATATCGTTGGTTTTTCACGATTGTATAAAAATAAATCTTTCCCACAAACTTGTGTTGGCTCAACATTTAAAACTTCTGCAATCATTGTATCAAAACTACCTTTATCTAAATTGCCACAACTAAACAACGGTAACATATCTACCTGTACATTATAATTAAAACCATTATTCAATGTACGCTCCATATGGATTGGCATATTCGGAATGATCAATAAATCCTTATCCACATGAAATAAACGTGATTGTATTTTCCCATCTTCTTTAATAAGCACTCTTCCTGCTAATGACAATGGTCGATCTAACCATGTAGAACAAATCATTCCCCCATATCCTTCTACGTTTAACTGTAAATATCCACCTTTCCCACTCAATTCAGCTTTTTCTTTTACTTTAAAGGTAGGTGAATCACTATGTGAAGATGCAATCTGATAATGGTAACCACTTAAATCTTTAGCGATATGAAACGCAATGATACTTGAATCATTTCTCGTAACATAATACTTTCCACCTTTTTTAAGTTCCCATTTTTCCTTTTCTTTTAACTTTACATACCCCTGTTTTTCAATGATGCTCACTAGATTCACAACAGCATGAAAACAACTAGGACTTTGTTCAATAAATTGCATAAACGCATGATTGATTATTGTATCCATAAAAACCTCCATCTATTCTTTTTTTATTATACTCTATTACTACAGAAAATTCATTCTTTTCACATTTGCTTGTATCTATCAATTTACGATGTCAAAACTGGTAATAAATGATAAATAAGGCATTTAAAGCAAATAATGATAAGAAAAGATATTGCCTTTCAAATTAGAAAGTTATAAAATAAAAATGTACATAGGGGATAAACACAGCAATTTAAACAACAGATGAGATAATTTAAAACAAAACATAACCATTAAAGTATCTTATACTTATACAGTGTATATGTAATTTTATCGTACAATTTATTAAAAAGGGGTAGACAATGAAACAGTTAGCAATGAAGCTTAAAAAGATAAAAAAGGGAATTTTAATCATGTCAGTAATCCTAGTGGTGATTATTAGCCTTTGTTTATACATGAGTAATCTAGGAAAACGTATTGTTAATCATTCTATTGATCTTTATTTAGCAGAAATTTCCAAACAAACTTCTTTAAACGTAACACTAAAAGTAAGTGCAAATATGGATAACCTCTATCGTTTTAAAGAGGCTCTCCCTTATCTTGAAAGTAAAGAATATTCCTCTTATGCGAATAGCATAATGGTAGGCAGTGCTTTTACTTGGATTGGTGTTGTTTCCAACGTAGATGGAAATATCGTTGATGACAATGGTGAATTTAATTTCAATGGCTATGATGTCATAATTGATGCAATCAATGGCAAACAAGGAATTAGTAAACAATTAGTAAGTAGTGATAAACATGGACAAGGTATTTTCTATGCGATTCCTTATGACGATAACGAAGTAAAAAAAGCCGTTGTTGGTTGGGTTAGCGTCAATACGATGAAGTTACTATTGAATACGGATTCCTTTGAAGGTTATGGGTATTCCCACATCATCGCTAACAACGGTGATTTCATTTTACATTCTAAAAATAAAAATGCCATTATTGACGAGGATAACTTCTTTTCCTTTTTTGAAAACAATTCACTGATTAGCGATTCACAAACCATTGTGGATATCAAGAAAGATTTAAAAAAGCATAAAAACGGTTCTTTTGAATATGACATTGATGGGGAAAAGAGAACGATGCTATATACATACATTCCTGAATGCGATTGGTACTTGTTAACTGTTGTTATCAACCAAAACTATACATCAGAAATTAGCTCATTTATTACCATCAGTATTGTTGCAGTGGCAACCATAACCATCTTCTTATTATTGATGATTACAATTGTTGCTATCAACTCTTTGACTCGTAAGAAGAACAAGGAAATCGAATATTTAGCTTTTGTTGATCCTGTGAGTGAAGGATACAGCCTTGCTCGTTTTGATTTAGAATTAGACAAACTTTTACACCATACTCCATTTGTCCCTTTTGCCTTTATCTCTTTAGATATTAAAAACTTTAAATTAGTCAATGACTTCTATGGCAATGAAGATGGAAATAAAGTATTAAAATATGTGTATGAATGTATTAATAACAATCTAAAAGAAGGGGAATTTGTTTCAAGAATCGCTGCTGATAACTTTAATATTGTGATGCAGGAAATGAATCCTAATATAATTAATGAACGTTTACAAAGGATTGCACAAGCAATCAATACTTTCAACTTTAATAAAACAACCCCTTATTTCCTTGCCATCGTCTGTGGTACTTACTTTGTACAAACAAAGGAAAATATCTTTACGTTGCGGGATCGTTCTAATATGACAAGGAAAAACATCATCGCAAATAAACAACATCTATGCTCGAACGCATTCTATTCAGATCAAGAAAGAATAAGTATCGTTAATGAAAAAGAAATTGAAAACGTGATGGAGCAGGCACTCAAAAACAAAGAGTTCGTTGTTTATTTACAACCTAAAGTAAATTTGAAAAATGGTAAGATTGATGGTGCTGAAGCCCTTGTTAGATGGCAACATACAAAAAGAGGATTGCTATATCCAAATGATTTTATTCCTATCTTTGAGAAAAACGGTTTTATCATTGCCCTCGATTTATATGTCTTTGAAGAAGTTTGTAAACTTCTTAGAAATTGGATTGATACAGGAATTCAACCTGTTCGTATATCCGTTAACCTTTCTCGTAGTCATCTATGGCATAGTGATTTTTTAAAGGAATATAAACGTATACAAACACAATACAACATTCCTAGCAACTTGTTAGAAATCGAATTAACAGAAACCATTGTATTTGAGAATCTAGCAACCCTTAAAAATATTATTAGCGAGATACATGAATTAGGGTTCTATTGTTCTATGGACGATTTTGGTAGTGGCTATTCTTCATTGAATGTTTTAAAAGAAGTTTCTGTCGATAGCTTAAAATTAGATCGTATTTTCTTTAATAAAGACAATGATGAAAAAAGTCAAAAGATTATTCAATCTGTTATTGTATTAGCAGAAACATTAGGTATGGAAACTGTTGCAGAAGGAATTGAAAGTATGCAACAAGTAGAGATGCTGCAACAAATGGATTGTGATTTAGTACAAGGATATGTCTTTGAAAAACCAATCCCAATGGAAGCATTTGAACACTTACTTGTAAGTGGTAAACAATTTATTAAAAAACAAGAAAATGATTAAAGTTGTATCAAATGAACCTACAAAGCATCTAAAACATGTTATTAACCAGTCGTGATCGGCTGGTTTTCTTTTACTTGAAATATCTACTTCTCATTAAATGGTTCATAAAAAACTTATCCTCTTGCTGATTGAGTAAGCATGCAATCATTCATATTCCCTATTTATATAAAAAAGTATTTTTAGTATCACATATAAAAAGATACCACGATCATCATGGTATCTAATCTTCATACATTTTCTCTTTTTTATTAAACTATTCTTCTACATAAGGTAATAAAGCCATTTGACGAGCACGCTTAATCGCTGTTGCTAACATTCTCTGGTATTTAGCTTTTGTACCTGTAACACGTCTAGGAATGATTTTTCCATTAGCTGAAATAAATCTTCTTAGTAATTCAACATCTTTATAGTCGATGTATTCAATGTTATTTTTAGTAAAATAGCAAACTTTTTTTCTTCCGATACGTTGTTTTTTGTATGCCATTTGAATTCTCCTTTCATTTATTAGAATGGTAAATCATCACTGGCGATATCTAAAGTATCTCCTGCGAATTCATTATCAAATGATGAGTTATTTGCATCTTGTGTATAACTACTAGGTTGACTAGTAGGCTGTGAATACGATGGCTGTTGTGGTTGGTATGATGGTTGCTGTCCTGAAGAAGCATTTCTGCTTTCTAAAAACTGAACAGAATCTGCCAACACTTCTGTTACATAAACACGTCTACCTTCTTTATCATCATAGTTTCTTGTTTGAATACGTCCTTCTACCCCAATTAACGCACCTTTATGTAAATATTGTGCCATTAAGTCTGCGACTCTATTCCAAGCTACACAATTGATGAAATCTGCATCAGGTTGTCCTTCTTGTTTACTTCGACGATTGCATGCAATCGTAAAAGAAACAACCGAAGCACCATTTGGTGTTTTTCTTAATTCAATATCTTTGGTAATTCTACCAACTAATATTACTCGATTAATCATATAAGGTTCCCTCCTTATGCAGCTGCTTTTTCATCAGCTTTTACTACTAAGAAACGAATTACATTAGAGTTGATTCTTGCTAAACGATCAAATTCTGCAATTCCTTCGTTGTTAGCAGTTACGTTAATTACATAGTAGTAACCTTTAGTCATGTGGTTAATTTCATACGCGAACTCTTTGCATCCCCATTCGTCTACATTGTCGATGCTTCCACCTGCATTTGTAATGATGTTGTGTAAACCTTCATTTAATTTTGCACGTGCATCATCTTCTAAAGATGCGTTCACGATGTACATGATTTCGTATTTTTTCATTCTGTACACCTCCTTCTGGTCTTTGGCCTTTTAGTTACCTAAAAAGCAAGGAGTAATTTTATATTTACTCGCTAATTTATTTTATCATAAAACGTCTAAATGTAAAGTAATTTTTAATTTATTTCACAAGTCCTCTCTTCCTCTTCTCTTATCCATTGTTTGCCATAAATTATGGTTTCATCAATGAAACAAAAGGACTTCTTTTCTTTAAACCAATTAACAATTTCATCTTTTTATGCTCATTCACACCATATTAAATGAACAAAACGAGAGGTCTACCCCCTCGTTTATCCATTATTCAATACTTACTTTTTCAATGACTGCTCCTAAATCCCTTAACTTCCCAACAATATTTTCATATCCTCTTTCAATATGATAAATCTCATCAATCTCTGTTGTTCCTTTTGCAATTAAACCAGCGATGACTAAAGCTGCCCCACAACGTAAATCTGTCGCTGTAACTTTTGTCCCTGATAAAAGAGTTGGTCCATTAATGAAAGCACTTGGTGTTCTAACATCAATATTCGCACCCATCTTATTTAGCTCATAACAATGTTTAAAACGCTCTGTATAAATCGTTTCACTGACTACTGATTGTCCTTCACATTGCGTCAATAATACGGTTAAAGGTTGTTGAATATCGGTCGCAAAACCTGGATAAGGTGCTGTTTTCACATCAACACTTTTCAAATGTTCTTTGCGTCCTTTCACCAATACTTTATCAATATCCACTTCCATCTCAATGCCGACTTCATCTAACTTAGCTAACAAACCTTCTAAATGCTGAGGAATGATGTTTTCCACCATAATATCATGTCCTGCTGTTGCTGCTAGTGCAATATACGTCGCCGCCTCAATACGATCAGGAATAATTTCATGGAAACAACCACCTAAAGTTTCTACTCCTTCAATCGTAATGACATTGGTTCCTACACCACGAATTTTTGCCCCCATTTTATTTAATAAAGTGGCTACATCAATAATTTCAGGCTCTTTCGCAGCATTTTCAATGACGGTTTTTCCTTTTGCATACACCGCTGCACAAATAATATTAATTGTTGCCCCCACACTTGAAACATCTAAGAAAATCTTATCACCAATTAGTTCTTCTGCCTCTATGTTGTAGCAACCTTCTTCATATTTTACAACGGCACCCAATGCCTCAAAACCTTTTAAATGTAAATCAATCGGTCTAGGTCCTAAATAACAACCCCCTGGCATCATAATCTTAACTTTTTTATATTTTCCCAATAAAGCTCCCATAAAATAATAAGACGCTCTTAATTTAGTTACTGTTTCACTCACCATTGGAATATTACGCATATGTGTAGGATCAATAATAATATGATCTTCTGCTTTTAAAATTACTTTAACACCCAATTCCTCTAATAATGTTTTTAAAGACTGCACATCTGAAATATTAGGAACACCCACGATAGTTACTGGTCCATTTCCTAAAATAGCAGCTGGAATCAAAGCCACTGTTGCATTTTTACTTCCTGAAATACGAACAGTCCCACTTAATTCATGTCCTCCCTCAATACGAATAACCTCTTTCATCAATAATTCTCCTTCATCTATATTTTCGGCACAAGCACCGTTTTATTCACGCATACATTATAATGCAT